>JAZQKW010000028.1:0-3740 GCA_045542375.1 Butyrivibrio sp. | reverse complement strand
CACGTCTTATGATTATCTCAGATATTATTTTGGCATTTTCGGGATCTTCTGTGGCTTCCGCCCACATGAAATTATCGATCATGTTAAGATCTTTCAGACTTCTTTTATGATTTTTAGAATTGTTAGACATCGTACTTCCCTTCCGGAACGATGCTTATGGGGGTAGTGTATATCAAATAGTAGGAGGTGTCAATAGAAAAAGGCGATTAAATTGGAGTTTATATAGGATTTCCATAAAGTAAAGTGTGTAAATATATATACAAATACAGTAGGAAACATATCCCACTTTATTTTATTTTTCATCTGTGTTATAATGTGACAACGTGATTATTAAGACATAAGGAAATGTGATATGAATAAGATTAAAGACTTTATTATCAAGAATAAGAAACTAGTAATAATTATTGCAGGTGTCATTTTGGTGGCAGCGATAGTAGCAGGCATACTCATTGGAACAAGGGGTGGCAAGTCTAAGACAGGTGGAACAGATTCTGAGACAACTACAGATGATGTGACAGAAGAAGAGACCACAACAGAGGATGAGACAACCAAAGAGGAAGAGACGACTACCGAAGAAGAGAAGGAGGCACCTTTTATTAACCCGTTGACCGGTGAAGGGTCAGAAATCGATTATTCGGGGAAAAGACCTGTAGCAATTATGCTTAACACAATCAAGCAGGCACTTCCGCAGAGTGGTAATTCCAAGGCAGACATTCTTATAGAAATGGCAGAAGAGGGTGGAATTACAAGAATACTCGGTATATATCAGGACCTTAACGGTGTAGGAACTATTGGAACAGTACGTTCAACGAGAGAATACTATTATTCATGGACTCAGGGCTTTGATGCTATTATGGTGCATGCCGGTGGCGATTCATGGGTGCTTGACCAGATTCGTAAGGACGGAAGCCTTACAATTGATTCAATTATGAGAAACAGAGGGGCATTCTGGCGTGATCCGGACAGATTAACCTATCTTAGTATGGAGCATACACTTTTTACATCTTCTGATAAGCTGCAGACTTGGTTAACAGGGTCAGAAATTCCGTTAACTAATACTAAGAGCGATATAACTAAGCTTGATTTTGTTGAGAAATTGCCGGATGATTATATGTCGGCAGCAGCTAACAATATCAAAGTAACATTTTCCGGATATAAGTCAACCAGCTTCAGATACAATGGTAATACAGGAAGATATGATATCTTTTTCTGGGATAATGAACCTTATATGGATGATGCAGCTAAGACGCAGGTTGATGTTACTAATATAATTATTTTGCCTGTTCCTAACTGGACAGCTCCGGATGCATGGGGCAAAGTAAGACAGAAATATGATCTTTCAGGTGGCAAAGGCTACTATATCAACAACGGAGAATATATGGAAATCAACTGGACCAAGGGCGACTACAATGTGGAGGCAGAGTACGGTAATTCTTTAAAGATGACAACAACTGACGGCAAGCCACTTAATCTTGCAGTAGGTAAGACATATATATGTGTAGTTAATCAGGCATTTGGCGTTGAGATTACAGAGTAAAGAGAGACTGCAATGAGTATAGAAAAACAACTGAGAAAATATATTATGCCCAATATTTTTGCTATGGTTGGGGTATCCTGCTATGTTATAGCGGATACCTTTTTTATATCGGTTTCAGCAGGAAGTAATGGTATAACAGCACTTAACCTTGTACTTCCTGTTTTTGGACTGATATATGCCATAGGGGCAATGATAGGAATTGGTTCTGCAACAAGATATACCCTTAGGAAAGCATTAGGGGAGAAGGATGTTAATCAGTATTTTACCAATTCATTTATATTTACCATATTGGTAAGTATGGTATTTGTGTTTATGGGAATATTTATTCCGGGCCCTATATTAAGACTTCTTGGGGCTGATGATGTAATTATGGACACGGGGTTAAAGTATATAAGAATTATTCTGTGTTTTGCACCATTTTTTATGATTAATTTTACCTTTACATCTTTTGTAAGGAATGACGGGTCACCTAATATAGCCATGGCAGCCACACTTTTAAGTGGTATTTTTAATATTATATTTGATTATATTCTGATGTTCCCGCTAAAACTTGGAATCGTAGGAGCAGCATTGGCTACAGGTTTTTCACCGGTTGTGAGTATGCTTATATGTATGATTCACTATCTGTCAGGGAAAAATACTATCCATTTTGTCAGGATGAAGCCGTCGTTTAAGAAATTGTGGTCTTCATGCAGTCTTGGTATAGTTGCTTTTGTCGGTGAGATATCAAGTGCGGTTACTACTCTTGCTTTTAATTTTATTCTGTTAGATATAATCGGAAATGTGGCAGTTGCAGCCTATGGAGTAATTGCTAATATTGCTATAGTGGGAACCGCACTGCTAAACGGTGTTGCGCAGGGACTTCAGCCTCTTGCAAGCAAGGTGCATGGAGAGGGTGAGATTGATTCGGAAAAGAGAGTGTACAGGCATTCAATAATTATCGGATGTGCTATTGCGGTGCTGTTTGTAGGACTGGTGATTGTATTTTCGGGACAGCTTACAGCTATGTTTAACAGCGAAAAATCCGTTGAGCTTGAGGCGTACGCCAAAAAAGGAATTATTTTATATTTTCCTGGCTTCCTTATTGCTGCAATTAACATTATAAGAGCAGGTTTTTACAGTGCAACCGGCAGGGCTTTGGAATCATCAGTTATATCTGTTTCCAGAGGGATTGTATCGATAATTATTTTTGCGTTCTTACTTTCAAAAATATTGGGAATTAACGGTGTATGGCTTGCTTTCCCTGTTTCAGAGGCATTTACATTAGTACTTTCTTTTGTAATTATTGGGATAATGGGAAAAAGAAAAACTTGCGTAATACATAATAAAGTCGTATACTTTTTAATCATAAATTTAAGGAGACTGACTAGATATGGGACCAATTAGATTTCCTAATCTTGGGTGGGAATTCAACCTTCCTACAGGATTTTACATAGGGAGCTTTGAGATAAGATTCTATGGCCTGATTATTGCCATTGGACTTTTATCAGGAGCATTACTTGCATATCATGAGGCAAAACGTACGGGACAGAAGGTGGACGATTATATTGATTATACCTTTTTCGCTGTAATCGGAGCCCTTTTGTGTGCAAGAATATATTATGTTGCATTTGAATGGGATTATTATTCACAGCATCCGAAGGAGATTTTTGATATAAGAGGTGGCGGAATTGCCATTTACGGAGCTGTAATAGGTGGTGCAATTGCTTTATTTATATTCTCTAAGGTTAAGAAGTTAAAGTTCTTCAAAATGGCAGACACTATTATTCCGGGACTTTTAATAGGCCAGATAATAGGAAGATGGGGTAATTTCTTTAACAGAGAAGCTTTCGGTGGATTTACTGATAACCTGCTTGCAATGCAGCTTCCGCTTAAGGATGTGGCAGCGGATACCGTTAACAGCAGTATGATGGTGATGGTAGATGGAGTGCAGTATGTACAGGTGCATCCTACATTTTTATATGAAAGTGTACTTAACTTAATTGTTCTTGCCCTCATTCTTGTATTTAGAGATAAGAAGAAGTTCTACGGAGAGACACTTTGCAGATATTTTATCGGATATGGAATTGTAAGATTCTTTGTTGAAGGTCTTAGAACGGACCAGTTACAGTTTGGTAATGGTCTTGCAGTATCTCAGATTCTTTCAATCGTACTTGTTGTTATAGGTCTTGGTGTTACAATCTATATGCACATCAGACTTCGT
>JAZQKW010000027.1:0-17118 GCA_045542375.1 Butyrivibrio sp. | reverse complement strand
AAGGATATCTCCCGTTTCGCCAGAAACACGGTTGACTTATTACAGAGTGTCCGTAAACTCAAATCACTTGGAATTGAAACACAGTTCCTTACTGCTATCATGACTAGTATGGGTAACTCTGAATTCGTATTAACTATCTTTGGTGCATTGGCACAGGAAGAGAGTGCGAACACATCTAAACGTATCAAATTTGGTAAGAAGATGAATGCAGAAAAAGGTCGAGTTCCAAACATTGTTTACGGATACGATAAAACAATCGGTGATTATTTCAATCTATCCATCAATGAAGAGGAAGCAAAGGTTATTCGTCAGATGTACAAGTGGTACACAGAAGAAGGCTTCGGTGGTGCGAAGATTGCAAACATGCTTAATGAACGTGGTGTGAAAACCAAGAGAGGAAATAATTGGAGTCAGAATTCTGTATGCCGCATTCTGACTAATGAGATATATACCGGAAAGATTATTAACGGCAAGGAAGAGGTGTCAGATTTTCTTACTGGGCAGAGAAAAGAAAAAGATGAATCAGAATGGTTAGTAACCATTCGTTCGGAACTTCGCATTATTGATGATGAAATTTTTGATAGAGCACAGGAAATTTTGAAAGGTCGCCATGATTCTTTTAAGATGACTCATGAACGTCAGAGCAACAAGCATTTATTCTCTACATTGATTAAGTGTAAGGATTGTGGATGGTCGTTCCGTAGAACGGTACGCCAGTACAAGAATACTTATATTCGTTGGGTGTGTTCCGGTCACAATGGACGTGGCGCGGATAGTTGTCCGAATGCAATTACTGTAGATGAAGAAGAATTAATCCAAGTATTGCAAGAGTACTTCCAGGGTGTGCTTGGCAAAAAGAAGAAAGTAATTGACCATGTGATCAAAGAGTTTCAACGTGTTTACAAAGCGAAAGATGAAAATGTGGAATATGAAAAGGAATTAACTACAGAGTTAAACAGACTTCGTAAGGCTCGTGAAAAATATATGGATATGTACACCGATGATTTGATTTCTAGAGAGGAATTGAATGAGAAAATCGGTGGAATGAGAAAAGAGATTGATAGATTGGAAAATGAATTGAAGATGGTGTCTTACAATCTGACTAAGGGAGACCAGTTAGAAGCGATTCTTAACAGCACCTTCAAGGAGATGGAAGATATCACGGACGTTCATGAAATGACCAACACACAGTTAAAGCGTCTTATCAATAAAATCGAAGTGGACAAGGATGGTAATGTTGATATTTACCTTCGCCTTATCGGTGACTTGGGATTAGATGAAACTGTGCTTATCGAAGGAACAGAGGGTGCAGAATGCACAGAAGAAATCACAGAAAGCGCAACTGAAACAACCAGCAACAAAACCATTCCAAATTGCACCAACCGTACACAAAGACATCACTGAACGCCTTGCCCACATCAATCCCTCCCTCGCCTCAGAAGCAAGAAAAATTCTTGATGTCAACAAATCTGAGAGGCACATCCGCGGAGGTCTTGCTACCAAAGATAAATATCTTAGAGAAAAGTCTAAATAATACACACATTTATGCCGATATAGATAAAGACTCCGATAAAAATAAAAATATCTAAATTTCCTCTTTTAAAAATCGGGAATATTGTTTATAATATTAGCGTATGCGTAAATTTAGCAAAAAAATATGTTAATATTATAAAAATCCGAAGATGAAAGGGGACCACTTATGATCAGTGCAGATATTGGAATCGATTTAGGAACAGCAAGTATCCTTGTATATATTAAAGGAAAGGGTGTTGTTTTAAAAGAGCCATCAGTAGTAGCTTTTGACAGAGACACCAATAAGATTAAAGCAATCGGAGAAGAAGCAAGACTTATGCTTGGTAGAACACCTGGTAATATTGTTGCGGTAAGACCGTTAAGACAGGGTGTTATTTCTGACTACACAGTAACAGAGAAGATGATGAAGTATTTTATGCAGAAAGCAATTGGTAAGAAGATACTTAAGAAACCTCGTATCAGTGTATGTGTACCAAGTGGAGTAACAGAAGTAGAGAAGAAAGCCGTAGAAGATGCAACATACCAGGCAGGTGCAAGAGAAGTTGCGATTATCGAGGAGCCAATTGCAGCAGCAATCGGTGCAGGAATTGATATTGCAAGACCATGCGGTAACATGATTGTTGATATCGGTGGCGGTACAACAGATATAGCTGTTATATCTCTTGGAGGAACAGTAGTAAGTACATCAATTAAGATTGCCGGAGATGATTTTGATGAGGCAATCGTTCGTTATATGCGTAAGAAACATAATCTTCTTATCGGTGAAAGAACCGCAGAAGATATTAAGATTAAGATTGGTAGCGCTTATCCAAGACCGGAAGCAATATCAATGGATATTAGAGGACGTAACCTTGTAACAGGTCTTCCTAAGACAGTTACAGTTACATCTACAGAAACGGAAGAAGCACTTAAGGAAGCTACAGCACAGATTGTTGAAGCTATCCACAGTGTTCTTGAAAAAACACCACCTGAACTTGCAGCAGATATTGCTGACAGAGGAATTGTTCTTACAGGTGGCGGAAGTCTCTTGCAGGGACTTGAAGAACTTATTGAAGAGAAGACCGGAATTAACACAATGACAGCTGAAGATCCTATGACAGCAGTTGCAATTGGTACCGGAAGATTTATTGAGTTCCTTGCCGGCGAGAGATAATATACCATAATATTTTATAAGGAGACTTGCAGATATGGTTAGAGGTTTATACACTGCAGCCACAGGAATGGTTAACCAGATGAACAGAATGGATGTAATAACTAATAATCTGGCTAACTCTGCAACGACAGCTTATAAGAAAGAAGGAGCTACATCACAGGCGTTTAGGGAAATGATGACAATTAAGATTAACGACAGTTCTGTTAATTATGTTCATCAGCCTATTGGTCGTATGAGTCTTGGCGTGAAGATTGGTGAGACCTATACTGACTACGGAACCGGTAATTTACAGGAGACGGAAAGACCTTTTGATTTAGCCTTAGGCGGGAAAGGATTCTTTGCAATTTCTTATTCTGACGGAAACGGAAATGAATCAGTCCGATATACAAGAGATGGCAGCTTTACCATCAATTCGGAAGGGGTTTTAATGACCAAGGATGGCGATTTCGTTTTAGACGAGAGTGGCGGTCTAATTACAATTCCTAATGGAACAGAGGTTTCCATTGATGAATTTGGTGTGATTGAAGCGGACGGCATGGAGGTTGCCAGACTTCAAATTACAGATTTTGAAGATTATGATTATTTAAAAAAATTCGGCGAGAACATGTACATTGCCATCGATGGTGCAACACAGACAGCAGCAGAAGGTAAGGTTTACCAGGGATATCTGGAATCTTCCAATGTTAACGTAGTTTCTGAAATGGTTGATATGATAGCAACATCAAGAGACTATGAAAGCAATCAGAAAGTTATACAGGCCATCGATTCAACCCTTGAAAAAGCAGTTAACTTAGGAAGATTATAGAAAGGGGCAGATGACCTATGATGAGAGCATTATATACTGCAGCATCAGGAATGATTGCGCAGCAGACTAATGTTGATGTAATTTCCAACAACCTTGCCAATGTTAATTCGACAGGTTACAAGACATCAACTGCAGAGTTTAAATCTCTGCTTTATCAGACATTACAGAGCCGTTCGACAAGTGCTAACGGCGATTATAAGCCAATTCCTGCACAGGTAGGAACGGGTACAAGAAACGCATCAATAACAACCCAATTTACTCAGGGAGCCCTTATTGATTCCGGCAATGCTTTTGCTTTTGCAATTCAGGGAGATGGAATGTTTGGGCTTATTGGAGCAGATGGAGAAATGTTATATACCAGAAATGGTAATTTTGGTATGGCAACCTATGGTGAAGATGAATATATGTTATGTTCATCTGAGGGATATCCGGTAGTTGATACAGATGGTCAGCCTATTATTTTTAATAAAGAGATGTATGAGCCGAGTAAGCTTGTGATTACAGGGGAAGGATCATTTTGTTATCCTGATGATGCGGGTAATTTAGAGGATTTGGAGATTAGAATTGGAGTGTACCAGTTCACTAATCCATCAGGACTTGATAGCGTAGGCAGTTCAATGTACAAAGAATCTGATGCATCAGGTTATGCTATGGAAGAGACCGTGTTTACAGAGTTGAAGAAAAGTACAATCGTTCAGGGAAGACTTGAAGCTTCTAACGTACAGGTTGCAGATGAGATGGTTAATCTTATCGTTGCCCAGAGAGCATACGAAATGAACTCTAAGGCGATACAGACGGCGGATGATATGCTTAGTCTTGCTAACCAGCTTAAGAGGTAATAGGAGGGATTTGAATGAGTGATTCTATATCAGGATTTACCAATTCGCCTATAACAAGCTATGATACATATAATAGAGAAGTATCTGAACTTAAGGATAAGCTGTCCAATACAGATTATTCCAAAGCCACAGATGAAGAACTGATGGAGGCCTGCAAATCATTTGAGACATATTTTCTTGAACAGGCATTCAAAGGAATGGAGAAAATGATTCCGGACAATGATGATGATAAGTCGGGAACTAATCATCTGGAGATGTTCAAGGACACTCTTTATCAGGAATATGCTGAGGCTGCAACTGAAAGAGGCGACGGCATAGGAATTGCCAAGCAGTTATATGAACAGATGAAGCGTAATTATAGTATAGAGTAGCGAGTAATAATGGAAGAACTTAAAGGATACGTTGAAAGAATAATATATACCAATCCGGATAATGGACACACCATAATGGAGGTGTCCTTATCGTCGGAAGAGGTAAAACGTCTTAGGGATTCCAATGACGGGTATGAGGATGAAATTTACGACCTTATGACCTGCGTTGGAATCCTTAATCTTATTAACCCGGGGACATATGTGGTGTTTCGCGGGGATTTTGTGGTGCATCCGAATTACGGAGTTCAGTTCAAAGCAGTAAGTTATGAGGAATCCGAGCCGGAGGATTTGGATTCTATTGAAAGATATTTGGGCTCGGGAGCTATTAAGGGAATAGGGGCGGCTCTTGCCGGCAGAATAGTTAAGAAATTCAAAAATGATACTTTTCGCATAATAGAAGAAGAGCCGGAAAGGCTTGCAGAAGTAAAAGGTATCAGCAGTCGAATGGCTATGGAAATAGCAGACCAGGTTGTTGAAAAGAAAGAAATGCGACGCGCTATGCTGTATCTTCAGGAATTGGGGATAGGGATGAATCTTGCAGTCAAAATATATAAAAAATATGGTGATGCATTATATCAGACCATGGAAACCAATCCATACAGACTTGCGGATGATATAGATGGGGTAGGCTTTAAAATAGCAGATGAGATAGCCGGCAAAATGGGTATGGCAAAAGACTCCCCTGACAGAATCAAAAGCGGGATTTTATACACGTTGCAGCAGGCGGTGTCCGGAGGACATGTTTTTTTGCCTAAAGACATACTTCTTGAAAGGTCCGGGAATATTCTTGGAACGGAAATTGAAGAAGGCGAAGAACTGTTAATGGATATGATAATTGCCGGAAAAATAATGGTAAAACCTATAGACGGAGAAAGCGTTGTATATCCTAAAGCTCTTTATAATACAGAAAGTATGGTGGCGAATAAATTAGTTCAGCTTAATAACAGATATGAAATAGATGAAGAGTATTTTGAACACAGACTTTCGGTAATTGAACATAAGGAAGACCTGGAACTGGATAAGCTTCAGAGAAGAGCGGTTAAGGAAGCGGTTACTAACGGACTTTTGGTTATTACGGGAGGACCGGGAACCGGTAAGACAACCACAATTAACACCATAATCAAATATTTTGAGGATTGTGGTATGGAGATGCTGCTTGCGGCACCAACCGGACGTGCAGCCAAAAGAATGACGGAAGCTACAGGATATGAAGCCCAGACAATTCACAGATTACTGGAGCTTTCAGGAATTATATCAGAAGAATCGGGCAATGCGGCATTTGGACGTAACGAAGATAATCCTCTCGAAGCAGATGTTATTATAATAGATGAAATGTCCATGGTAGATATATTTCTCATGAACAGTCTGCTTAGAGCGGTTGCAGAAGGTACAAGACTGATACTGGTAGGGGATGCTAACCAGCTGCCATCTGTAGGTCCGGGCGCAGTGTTAAGAGATATAATTATGTCAAAAGAATTTGCGGTAGTTGAGCTTACCAGAATTTTTAGACAGGAAGAAGCGGGAGATATTGTTAATAATGCACATAAAATCAACGCGGGAGAAAGAGTGGAAATCAGTGCAGGAAGTAAAGACTTTCCTTTTATTAAAAGAGGAGATTCTAATTCAATAATCAATGCCATGATTACTCTCGTCAGTCAGAAGCTACCGGCATATACTAACTGTAAAGTAGATGAGGTTCAGGTGCTGACACCTACACGAAAAGGCAATCTTGGAGTTGAACATTTGAATGTAGTACTTCAACAATATCTTAATCCGAAATCTGACCGAAAAGTTGAAAAAGAAATAGGCGGAGTCATCTTTAGAGAAGGTGACAAGGTTATGCAGATAAAAAACAACTACAATCTCACATGGGAAGTGAGAGGTTATAATGGAATTCCGGTGGATACCGGACTTGGAGTGTTCAATGGTGACATGGGAATTATCGATAATATCAACCTATTTCTCAACGAATTGACTGTAAGGTTTGAAGAAAATAAATATGTATGCTATTCTTTTAAAGAGGTGGATGAACTGGAGCATGCATACGCTGTGACTGTTCATAAATCTCAGGGAAGCGAATACCCGGCTGTGGTATTTCCGCTTTTTGACGGACCAAGAATGCTTATGAACCGTAATATTTTGTATACTGCGGTTACAAGAGCGAGAAAATGCATATGTGTGGTGGGTGATGAGAATTCCTTCTACGATATGATTGCTAATGAAAGTGAACAGAGACGATACACATCTCTGGCAATGAGAATAAGGGAGGCGACAGCATTAGCATAATAGATAAGTTTAATGATATATTATTTCCGGCAAGATGCCCGGTGTGTGATGAGGTTCTTTTTGATAGTAAGACGGGTAAACGCCCTGAGATATGTAGTGGATGCATTAAGAAGATTAAGTACATATCCGAGCCCTCCTGTTACAGATGCGGGAAGCCTCTTGATGATGACGACAGGGAATATTGTCAGGACTGTGATGGTAAGGAATTTTATTATAACAGAGCAGTGGCTGCCTTTGCATATTCAGATGCAATGAAGGCATCTATGTACGGGTTTAAGTATAATAACCGCAGGGAATATGCTGATTTTTATGCAGGTTCTGTTATTAGCGGGCACGGACATGTGATTAGAGGCTGGAATGCGGAGGTAATTATTCCGGTTCCACTTCATGTAAAGAGACTACGAACCAGAGGATATAATCAGGCGGAGGTATTTGGCAAAGCACTTTCAGTAAGGATTGGGGTGCCTGTGGACGGTTCGGTGATAGTAAGAACTGCCAATACGGCACCGCTTAAGACATTAAATGATAAAGAAAGAGCAAATAATATAAAAAATGCTTTTCAAATCGCTAAAGAAACCTTACAATATAAGAAGATAATAATTGTAGACGATATATACACAACCGGAACAACTGTTAATGAATGTGCAAGGGTTCTTCGTGAAGCCGGAGCAACAGAGGTTAATGTTATAACGGTATGTGTAGGCAGAGGCTTTTAGATATAGGAGGATTATTCGATGGAAGTAAAGAATTGCAGAATATGCGGAAGATTATTTAACTACATAGGTGGAAGAACATATTATTGTCCTGCATGTAATGAGGAACTTGAGAAGAAGTTTGCTGTTGTTAAGAAGTATATTCAGGAGAATCCTCGTGCAACAATGAAACAGATATCTGAGGATACAGATGTGACGGTTCAGCAGCTTGAGAAGTGGGTAAGAGAAGAAAGACTTGCTTTTACTGATGATTCGCCAATCGGTATTGATTGTGAAGGATGTGGCGTAAGCATTAAGTCGGGAAGGTTCTGTGCAGGATGTAAGGATCAGATGCAGAGAAATCTTGGTGCCATATATCGTGAAGAACCGAAGCAGACTGAACGTAAGTCGTACAGAGACCCTTCGTCAAGAATGAGGTTTTTGAATAAATAATAAGAATTAGGGTGAGAATAAGATGAAGAATAACCAGGCAACAAAAATATTAATATTTATAAATGTGGTTGTTGCGGTGTTAATAGCAATGAATCTGACAGAGATGATGAGCCGCCTTGTAAAGGTGGCTCATATTGGTGTGTCATCAGATTATACATACACGGAACATTATAATGTTCGGATGCAGTTTAATAGTAAGGATGAGATGGACAGGAAGCAGGCTTATCAGACAATGGACAACTTGTTGTGTGATATGGCAGTGCTTCCTGTTAATGCATATATATCCTCGATAGGTGGGATGATAGACAATGGTGACAATGTGTTTTATACCATATATATTTCAATGAAAGAACCCTTGCCTTATACGCTTGAAAGTGGCTCATATGACAAAATAAATCAGCCGGGTGTATACATCGGTAATCGGCATGAATGGTTGATAAAAGATAATTGTGTAAGCGTGTTTAGAGAAAAACTTCCGGTATCCGGAATAATGGAGGGGATTGGATTTAATAAGAACGGAGATGTAATAGTAAAGTATGGGGATTTGGATAAAGAATACAGATGCGAAGAGGTATGCGAATGGGTCCATTCTGTTAGCGATGAAAAAATGGAAATCCGTATACGGATTAATTTGGGCAGTCGTCAGACAGAAATGAAATATGCTTCTAAAGAATTTGAAAAAATAGTTGACAGATACCCGAATGTTTCATATGAGAAGCTAAACTTGACCATTGATGAAAGTAAGATGGGCAGTAATACTATGGATAAAATGGCTGGTGAGTTTAAAAGAGTTTTGTATATTGTAGCTGTTTTGTTTTGCGTTATCAGCTCTGTATATGTTATTAATCTGTACTTATCTCAGAAGAAAAAAGATATTGCCATAAGCTACGCATTGGGGCTTGGCAAAAGAATAACATTCTTTATGATTGTTAAGGAGGTTGGACCGGCGTTTTTGGGAGGAGTATGTACATCTTTTGTGCTGGAAATAATTGTCTACACTGCATTACGTGGATACGCTGTTGGAACGGTGTTGCTGTATGGTGTATGTGGTGCTTTCTGTGTTATGGCGTTATACCTTGTAATAATATTTATAACCTTCATGAAAATTTTCCGCAAAGGTATAGTTAGAGAACTTGGGGGTGAGTAGGATGAAATTTGGCAAAAGATTAAAAATAGCGTTTGATATGTGTCGCAGTGAGAAGGGGAAATTTCTTCTCGGGATATTAACGGTTTTAATTGCATTATTAATGGTAGAAATAGTTTTGCTCTTGAACGCAAATAATAATGTATATTCAAAAAGAATTGAGAAGGGGATAAGATACGATATAGAAGACGTGTATTATATTAATGCAAATGGGGGAAGGGACAGGACTCCCATGGAGGAGATTAGGAAAATTTCCGGGGTGTATGCAATGGGAAATGTTCATTGCGGAGTTGCTAATGGTTCCAAGGCGATAAGGTTCTTACATGACATTCAGAAAGGACACCAGAAATTTATTATTCATGAGGATTATAATTCCGGTAGCATGATAGAAACCTATGTTATCACGGATGGCTTTTGGGAAATAGCTAATATTAAGTTATCTTCCGGTAAGGAACCATCTGAATATGAATTTAATGATAATACGGTTCTGTTGTACCTAAGTGAAGAGTATAAGGAAGTTGTGAATATTGGAGAACATTATTATGATATACACAAATCAGGGGTGGTTGTATACGACTATGTGATTGCGGGTTTTATAGAAGATGGCTCCACGATAATTGCCGGGGATGCTGGAACTAATACGGAGTCGTTGGTGAGTTCAGGCTACTACAGCATGGATTATGCGATTATAGAAGTTAATGATATAGAATCATTTCAAACATACATATGTTTTGACCATGATAATGAAGATGCGATAAAATCTGAAATTACAGAAATCTGCGATAAGTATGATATTGGAGTTGACATATATTCATTGAAGTCAGTCATTAGACATGCCAAGGATGTCAACGATGAAATCTCAGGAATACTTTTGGAAATATCTCTACTGCTTTTTGTTGTTTCATTAATATTTCTTATAACTGTTCAGTGTGGAAAGATTATTATGAAAGCAGGAGACTATGGAATATGGCTTGTTAACGGAATGACAATTAAGGATATTAAGATTGTTGTTTTATATCAAAATATGATATCCATGGCGATTCCGCTGATAGTCAGTCTGGGAGCGGGATACTGGTACGCGATGCACGAGTTTGGCAGGGTTTTAGACACTGGAACAATGATAACGAAAATGTATTTGAGAAATATAATACCGGCAATGGCAGGGATTACAGTTGCATTGGTGGCGATAGTGACCATAGTTCCTTTAATAATACTCCGGAAAAAGACTGCATCAGAAATACTGAAAGGAGACCTGTGATAATGATTAAGCTTAAAAATATATCTAAGACATATGTAAGCGATAAGGTTGAGACGAAAGCTCTTAGGGATATATCCTTAGAAATCGAAGCTGGTGAATATGTGGCGATAATGGGGGCATCAGGCTCCGGTAAGACAACCTTGCTTAATATCATCGGAGGAATGGACAGTGCTACATCTGGAGAATATATTTATGGTGGTATTAATGTTACGAAGCTGTCCCCGGCTAAGCTTCATGAATTTCGCAAGAATTCAGTGAGCTTTATATTTCAGAATTTTTGTCTTATGAAATATTATACAGTATTTGAGAATGTGGAAATGCCTCTTTTATCACGAAAGATACGCAAATCTGAACGGCGTAAAATAGTTAAGGATTGTCTTGAAAAGGTTGGAATTTCGGATTTAAAGAATAAACGACCTACCCATATTTCAGGTGGACAGCAACAGAGATGTGCCATAGCCAGAGCACTGGCATCCGGCAACGAACTTTTGCTTGCAGATGAACCAACAGGCTCGCTTGATAAGGCGTGTGGTGAGGAGATTCTCAGTATTTTTGATGATTTAAAGAAAATGGGTAAGACCATTATTATGATAACTCATGATTTGGATGTGGCAAAAAGAGCGGACAGAATAATTAAGCTTTCTGACGGAAATGTGGTATCAGAATAGTTATATACATAACCTCAGCAATTCATTTTTGTAAGAATTGTTGGGGTTAATTTTATTTAAAAGAAAAATTTTTACTGCAAGGGTTACGTTTTCAAAAAAATATCCGATAAATAGAATATAACCCGGTAATACCAGGTTAAATAATCTGTTCACGGAAGGAGAGATTGATTATGAGAATTGATGCTTATAACCAGATCAGCCAGATATACCAGACTAATTCAAGACAGACGGTATCCAAAAAGGGAGGCGCTGTATATGGAAGCGACAGACTCGAAATTTCTCAGTTTGGAAAGGATTACCAGATTGCGAAGCAGGCAGTTGCTGCTGCGCCTAACGTAAGACACGATAAGGTAGCAGACATCAAAGCTAAGATTGAAGCAGGGACATACGAGGTTAGCAATAACGACCTTGCAGCTAAGTTAGCAGAGAAATACGGCACAACATTATTTTAATTTAGGAGATAGTTAAGTGGCAAGTTTAATTGACAACCTGATTACAACACTGGAACAGGAAAATGAAGAATATCAGACACTGTTAGGTCTTTCAATGGAGAAGACCGGGATAATTGTAAAAGGTGATCATGCAGCGCTTAGTGCCATCGTTGAGAAAGAGCAGGAAGTTGTAACAAGACTTGTTGCTCTTGAAAAAAAACGAGCTGAGGCAACCGGTGATATTGCGATTGTACTTAACAAGGATCCTAAAACCCTTACTTTAACAAGACTGACAGAATTGCTGTCGGGACAGAAGAAAGAGGCAGATGCCCTTAGAAATGTTCATGACAAGCTTTCGGGCACTATGGCTCAGATGGTCAGAATTAATGAGCATAACAAAGTCCTTTTACAGGAATCTCTTGATATGCTGGAATTTGAAATTAATCTTGTTCAGAGTATGAAACAGGGGCCTGCAACTGCCAACTACGCAGGTAGAGATTATGCCAACAATGACTATGGCATGAACGGTTCTTTCGATACCAAACAATAATTATCGAGTCAAAATAATAACAGGAGGAAATGACCTATGGGTATGGCAGGTTTATACGTTGGGTTGTCGGGAATTCAGACTAACAGTAATTCTCTTAATACAACTGCCAACAACTTATCAAATGTTAATACAACCGGATATGTAAGGCAGCAGGTAGTTAACAGAGATATCGGATATAACTTTGTTGGAACCACATCTGCCACAACAACAGGACAGAAAGGTCTTGGTGTATCCATACAGACCATTAACCATGTAAGAGATGTGTTTTTGGATACTGCATACCGTAAAGAATGCGGAAGACAGGGTTTTTACAACAAGCTTTATGATGCAGTATATGAGATTCAGACTCAGATGGGAGAGACAGACTTCATCACAGGTATTGGATTTCAGAAGAATATTACTGAATTTCTTGAATCTCTTCATGAAGTGGCTAAGACTCCGGGAGACTCGACTGCAAGATCTGCACTGGTACAGAGTGCAGCACAGTTTATTGATAGCGCCCAGACAATTTACAAGGGCCTTGTTAACTATCAGAACAATTTAAATGAAGAAATTAAAGAAGTTGTTGGCCGAATTAATGAAATCGGTGCAACACTTGTTGAGATTAATAGAAGCATAGCTAAGATAGAAGGCGGCGGAAAAGAGACGGCATCTGACCTTAGAGACACAAGAGACCTTCTTTTGGATGAACTTTCTACTTACTGTAAAATTTCATATAACGAAGATGATACGGGTGCTGTAAGTGTATCCATTGAAGGCGTTAAATTTGCAGATAAGCTTGGATATACGGAAATGGGACTCGATGTTTTTACGGGAACAACTCTTGTAAGACCAACATGGCCTGCTCTTAATAATGAGAATGTATACAGCTATTCAGAAGTTATTTCCACAGGAAAAAATACAGACATCGGTGGTCTTAGAGGCCTTCTTGTTGCAAGAGGAAATATTGTTCCAACATATCTTGATGCGGAAAATGTATCATCATCCACATCGACACTTGTTAACGTAATTGCCAACTTTGACAAGCTCGTCAGCAATATGGCAATGGAGATTAACAATATTTTTTGCCCTGAGACTAAGATTACAGCGGCAGACGGAACTGAATATACAGTTCTCGATATGGAAAATGCACCACTGACATCGGATGGTCAGTTTGGTTTTGAACTGTTCACAAGAAGCTTTTGTGACAGATATAATGTACAGACAATTGACGGACAGGAATATTACGTTAGAAATGATGTTAACACATTTGGTAATGCATCAACCTATACGATAATGAATCTTTCTGTTAATGAAGATATTATACAGGATTACTCAAGAATTCCGCTTACTACACAGGCAGGACTTGATGACTATGAAAAAGCGGAAGAACTTGTAAGCCTCTTCTCTCAGAAGATATTAAAATACAACGACAGACTTGAGTTCCTTAATTTTGAAATGTTCTATGAGAGCATAGTAAATGACCTTGCTAATACAGGTAAGGTGTACCAGAGTATGAGTGATAACGAAGATATACTTACACATCAGCTTGACTCACAGAGACTTGAGGTAATGGGCGTATCTTCAGAAGAAGAACTTTCTAATATGATTAAATACCAGCAGGCATATAACGCATCATCAAGATTTGTAAATGTTATTGATTCGATGCTGCAGACGCTTATTATGCAGATGGGAGCAGGGTGATTGAC
Source organism: Butyrivibrio sp. (assembly GCA_045542375.1). GTDB lineage: Bacteria > Bacillota > Clostridia > Lachnospirales > Lachnospiraceae > Eshraghiella. The sequence goes on along the minus strand of JAZQKW010000027.1, from coordinate 3,247 downwards.
TTATGGCTAATACCTTTTTTGGATTAACAATCGGTGCGTCCGGATTGTACGCAAGTAATATTTCGATTAATACAACTGCACATAATATTTCCAATGTTAATACTGAAGGTTACAGTAAGCAGGTGGCAAACCAGTCCGCCAATTCTTCAATCAGAGTTTACAGTAACTACGGAACAGTTGGAACCGGTGTAGGAGTTACATCAATCGATCAGTTGAGAAGTTCATATTATGATACCAAGTATTGGCAGGCATCTACCAATCACGGACAGTACGAATCCTTAGAAGTGTATGCCGTAATGCTTGAGGATTACCTGGATGAGTTTAACCTTAACGGTTTCACCAAGGAATACAGCAATCTTTTAATGCGGTTAATGATTTACACAGAGACCCGACAAGTGCTGTTGCCAGAAACCAGTTTATGAACTATGCACAGAGTATATGCGATTATTTTAATACTCTTTCGACCAACCTTTCAAATGTTCAGAAACAGGCAAATGACGAGGTTAAAACAACAGTTGATGCAATTAACACAATAGCAGAAGAAATAGTATCTCTTAATCAGCAGATTAATACAATTGAGGTAAATGGTGGGTTTGCCAATGACTTAAGAGATTCAAGAGCACTTCTGATTGATGAGTTATCAAAATATGTTAATACTTCAATCTATGAAAAGCACCTTGGTAACGGCGCTACAGAATTTAAAGTGTTTATTAACGACCAGGAATTGGTTGACACATATAATTACAATGAGCTTTACACAGTTGCAAGAGAAAATGGACACAGAAGAAATGCAAGTGATATTGACGGACTTTATGATATAAAGTGGGACAACGAGCTTGATTTTAATGTGTACAGCAGTACGATTAAGGGCTCGTTAAAAGCAGCGATTGATATTAGAGATGGCTGTAATGAGGCATACGAAATATTAGGTCTCGCAGATGAAGACGGCAATATGTTGACAGATGCAGACGGAAAAATAGTTAACGTGCAGGATCTTACACAGGACGCATATGAAGCTTATGTGGCTGCAGGTTATGAAAAGAGACTTACAATTGTACCTGAACCTGCATTCAACTCTGATTATAAGGGGATTCCTTATTATCAGGCGCAGTTTAACAGATTTATACAGTCTATCTCTGATTCTTTTAACAATGCTATCATTGGAGAAGGAGTAAGAGTTACAGATATTCCGGTAGAAGAACTTTTTGTATCTAAGTTCAAGGACTCGTACATAACAGCTTCCAATGCATGTATCAATCCGGATATTCTTGCTGATATGTCCAAACTTCCATATTCCTACGATACCAGCAAGGGTGTTGCCAACGTAGATATGGTAGACGAATTACTTGCAATACAGGACAAAATAGTTATTAACAATGGAACCTATAAAGACTTCCTTGCATCAATTGTATCGGTAGCGGCAATTGATGGTGGAAGAATTAGAACTTTTTCTACAACATATATGAATATTAAAGACACCATAGATAATCAGAGAATGTCAATTAGTGGCGTTGATGAGGATGAAGAGGCAGTTGACCTTGTAAGATATAAAGAGGCATACAATCTTTCTTCAAAGGTTATCTCGGTAATGCAGCAGATATATAATAAGTTGATAGAAGAAACAGGAGTCTGATAAAGGAGGACGTCTATGAGAATTACTAATACAATGATGATGAACCAGACGTTGAGAAATGTTAACAAATCCAAATACAATCTCAATACTGCAGAGAATCAGATGTCAACAGAAAAGAAAATAACACGTCCTTCAGATGACCCGATTGTTGCAATCAGAGCACTTTCACTTAGGGCCAGTATTTCAGAAATCGAGCAGTATCTGGATCACAATATTCCGGATGCAGAGGCGTGGATTGACGTTACTGAGACTTCAATGAAGAATATGGATAGTATTTTGACGGATATATATCAGTACTGCAATCAGGGCGCATCAGACCAGTTTACCGTTAATGACAGAAGTGCTATTATAGACGTTTTGAAGCAGTATAAAACAGCAATTTATGCAGAAGCTAATTCTGATTATGCCGGAAGATATTGTTTTACCGGATATAAGACGGATACATCTTTTACTTTCCTTACAGCAGAGGATGCTCAGAAAAAATATGAAATCACAGAGACCTTCACATCTGATGATGTTACAACAATGAAAGTTATGAAGAACTCTGTTGATGTAACTGACATAGACACAATCCTTGCGGCAGATACACCTGAAACCGAGGATGTATACAGAATAAGACTTGCTTATGATAACTGTGCCAAGGCACTTGACAGTGGCGAGACAATGGAGCTTAAGGTAACTACTATGGATGGTACCGAAAAAGCTTATGAGCCAACAGCAGTTACAAGAAAAGAATTTGATGATTTGGTGGCAAGCGGTACATTTGATGCCGGAACAGCTTCCGTATATTATATATATGATACAGGCGAACTTGCATTTACGGATGATTTGTATTCAGAGTTCAATAACTGTCAGGGTATGTCTTTTACATTCCAGAAGGACAGATTTGATACCGGAGATCCAAGACCGGAAATGTATTTTAACTGTAAAGATATAACAGATGCAACTGCACCGATTGATTACAAAGTTAATCCTGCAGGACAGGCGATTTCTTACACAATTAACTTCAGCCAGTCAATGCAGATTAACACACTTGGATGCGACACTCTTAGTTATGATATAGGAAGAGATATAGATGACTTATGTGTGGCGCTTCAGACAGTGGCAGATATAGAGACTAAGATAACTAAGTTAAAAGACATGAAAGAAAATGGTGCTTATACAGACGCAGAAAAAGAACAGATAGAGACAATGATTGTGGCGGCTGATAAAGAAAGAGACTACGCACTTGACAGCATGGAAAAAACTTTCTCTGCTGAGCTTACTAAGATTAATAAGTACAAAGAAGTAGTCGGACTTGAGCTTGCTGACCTTGGTGCGAGAAGTACACGAATCACACTTACCAAAGCAAGACTTACAGAGCAGCACACAACTTTCACAGACTTAAAGTCTCAGAACGAAGATGTTAACCTTGAAGATGTAGTGATTTCATTTTCATCAGCGCAGACACTGTATCAGGCAGCACTTACAGCAGCATCTAACTGTGTGCAGCAGTCTTTATTAGATTATATTTAAGGAGAAAATATATGCAGATTGAATCAAGAATTTTTGGAAGTATAGAGATTGATGATGACAAGATTATCACAATACCTAACGGATTAATGGGGTTTGAAC
>JAZQKW010000026.1:0-6071 GCA_045542375.1 Butyrivibrio sp. | reverse complement strand
ACGATTTTTTTCAAAGCTTCCTACGTGTCCCTAAACACCCCGAAATGGTATGTGACATTTTTATAAAAGACAAACAATAGGCTTTTCAACAAAACGTAGTTAGAAAGCTATGATTTTTCTCAACCACAATCAACAATCGTTTATTAGACTTTAATGTGGATAATGAAACAGCATACTCCTTTGCGAATTAAAGTTTAATTTACTCGCTCTGTGTTTTGTTATATTTTTCTTCAAATTCATTAACAGGCATTGGTTTTGCAAAGAAATATCCCTGAATCAGATCACATTCCTGTTCTGCCAGGAAGTCAACCTGCTCCCTGCTTTCAATACCCTCAGCCACTATCTTCATATTAAGCTTCTTAGCCAGATCAATAACCTCGGATACAATAAGCATACCCCTGTCTTCTGCATCCTCTCCTCGGAAGAAATCCGCATCAAGCTTTAATACATCTAACTGAAGCTCTTTGAGCGAATTCAATGATGAGTAGCCGGCACCAAAGTCGTCCATTGAAACAATAAAGCCTGCTGCTCTAAGCTTCTTAACCGTGCCAAGTAATACTTCCTTGTCATCAAAGAATGCACTTTCCGTAAGCTCCAGCTCAATAACATTATGTGGCACCTGATATTTATCAACGATGCCGCATATATGCTCAGCCAAATCCTCTTTTGCAAAGTGAGCTCTGGAAACATTAACAGATATAGGAACAACCTTACATCCCCTAGCAATCCATGCTGCCTGCTGCTTTGCAATCTCTTCAAGCATATAATCATCTAACTGCAATATAAATCCATTCTTTTCAAAAATCGGAATAAATCTGTTAGGTGGTATAAATCCTTCCGTTGGGTGAATCCATCTGACTAACGCTTCAGCACCTGCCAGAACTTCTTCACCTGTGCTAATCTTAGGCTGTAAGTACACCTTGAATTCGTGATTAGCCAATGCTGCATGCATATCATCCTCAACCTTACGCTCCCACAATCTTCTCTTGTTCATCTCCACATCATAGAAGACTATCTGAGTCTTAGCTTCTTCGCTAAGTAAATCACATGCCAACACAGCGTTATTATATAACTGGTCAATATCAGTTTCTTTTCTATGTACTTTGTATATACCTACTGCAAAATATAATTTCATTGATACAAACAAAGTATTAAGATTATCCGTTAATTCTTCAATTCGCTTACATAACTCATCTTCGTTAGTATATGAAAGAAGCAGACCAAAAGTCGCATTTTCCTTATGTACCATTAATTCCTTGCGGTGAATGTTTTTCTTCATCATCTGGTACAGTTTCTCTATAAGTATCTCACCTTCCTTCACTCCAAAGCAGGTACAGAAGCTGCGATACTTACGCATCTTAAAATGTATCACGGCATAATCATACGATGGTGATTTTCGCTTAAGAAGCTTACTGCCTTTCTTCTCAAAATACAGCCAGTTCTTGCCGCCTGAAATAACATCCGTATACAAAACCTTAGAAGTGTTACGTGCATTTAAGAATAGACTAAAAGATGAAAGTCCATGATATATCATAAAAATTGCTATCATTACTGCAATCACTACTATACTGATTATCAGCATAAAATAATCGTAACAATATATAAATACATTCTGAAGAACATATACCTCAAGACCATTAACCTCGTGCAATATCCACATCTCTATTTTTTCAAGTTCTTCGGTTCCATCTAATCCGGATCTGAGAATTGTGCGGACATTCTTTTCAGTAAGGATATTAGCGTTAATATGAGCTGTATCATCAGACAGTGTTACTACATCATTTGCATCATTTTCAATAATAACCCGTACCGTTTCTTTGTCATAACGAATCTTTTCCATGTTGTCTGTGTCAGGTGCCTTACTGCCACTTGCCCACAGCATATTGCCTTCCTTATCTGACACCCAGACAGCCTGTGTCTCCGGCACCATGCCTATATAAGTCATGATTGTGTCGTGTACACTCTGCTTATTATCTTCATCATACTCATTAAACAGTTCAATGATGGACTCTGCATTCGCCTTACTGTTGGCAATCTTTCTCTTAATTATATCTTCACTACTCTGTTGAATCAGTACAACAATTACAAGCGCGAAAGCAGTAAGAATAATAAGCATACCTAACATTGAAGGCCATATATATTTCTTTTTAAGTTTCTTAATTCGCTTGTCTTTAGAATTATCCATTTTTCACCATCCGTCAGTTATTAAGAAGAGTTCCTTTTTCTATGTTAGGCTTGATAAAATTATCATCTGCATACTGCCATATAGTATCGGAGCCTTCTGCAGTAGTCTTATTTCTGCCATATACCATGGAAGCTGTAACTCCATGCTCCTTCCACGAACGTCCACCACTGGCATTGTTAAGCATAAGTGGCTGTATTCTGTCTGCAGTTCTTGCAAACTTCGCCTCAGGCGTTACACATTCTTCAAATTCATCCCACAGACCTCTGAAATATTCTGTCTGGTCTGACGGAAGAATATTAAAAAGCTTCTCTGCCGCCTCAAGCTCTCTTGCTCTCTTAGACTCATTACCTGCAGTATCGTACGCATATGTATCTCCTGCGTATATCTCAACAAGGTCATGCACAAGAACCATTGACAAGGTCTTTAGCACATCAATATCTTCATTAGAATGCTCCGCCATAAGAAGCACCATCATTGCCATATGCCAGGAATGCTCCGCATCATTCTCTTTACGATTCCCGTCAGCAAGATATGTCTGCCTGAAAATATTTTTTTCCTTGTCTATCTCCTGCAGAAATTCAAACTGCTTCCTAATTCTCTCATTAATATCCATATTATTTGTTGAGCTCCATAAACAATTTAACAACTTTACTTGTACCTAATCTGTCTGCCCCCAGCATAATGAACAGGTCTGCGTCATCAAGTGAGCTTATTCCACCGGATGCTTTAATCTTAACACCACGTCCTACATTACCCTTAAGAACGGCAATATCCGCCGGAGTTGCGCCGCCACTTGAAAAGCCTGTAGATGTCTTAACGTAGTCTGCTTTAGCCTCAGTTATCAACTTGCACATCTTAATCTTCTCTTCTTCAGTAATATCCGAAGTTTCGATAATAACCTTGAGAACCTTTCCATGACAGGCAGCCTTTACAGCTTTGATTTCTGCCAAAATATCATCATACTGTTTTGCCTTAAGCCATCCAAGGTTAATAACCATATCTATTTCTCTTGCACCATCAAGAATAGCCTGCTCTGTCTCATACACCTTAACCTTAGTACTGTTATAGCCGTTAGGGAAGCCTACAACTGTACATACTCCAAGCTTAGCGCCCTGTTTCTTAATGTACTCTGCAGCCTGAGCTACATATACAGGTGGTATACACACTGTTTCCGTTCCATATCTGATACCCTCGTCGCATACTCTCTGAATATCCTCCCAAGTTGCTGTAGTTGCAAGCAAAGTGTGGTCACATCTTGCTAAAATACCTTTTATATCCATTCGTCATTCCTCCATTATATATTAATTGTAGATTGTCTCAACTGTTCAATTGCGTTCTTAAGATTAGTAATATCCGATTCCGTCATCTTCTCCGGCTTAGATTTTCTAAGTAATTTACTAAGAGCAAAAATATCGTTATTAATCTGATATTTCTGTTGCTTACTAATCATCTTCTTAGCCGCCTTTAACTTTGCCTGCGACTCAGTAATAAGCTTGCCCGCTTCATCAACTGTCTCCCATGCAGTCATCCTTGTTCCATCAGATGCTGCATATTCCACAGCCTCCTGCATAGCCCTCTGAATATCAGCTTCTGAAAGATTAGTGCTTGATGTAATTGTAATTCCCTGTTGCTTGCCTGTATCAAGGTCTTTCGCCGATACGTGCACAATACCGTTAGCATCAATATCAAAAGTAACCTCTATCTTAGGCACCCCTGCCGGTGCTCTCCTGATTCCGCTGAGTCTGAAATTACCTATTAACTTATTATCTCTGGCAAACTGTCTTTCACCCTGTAAAACCTTAATGTCCACTCCGGTCTGCCCATTCATTGCAGTAGAAAACACCTGACTCTTTTTGCAAGGAATAGTAGAGTTCTTCTCAATAAGATGGGTCGCCACTCCACCGACTGTCTCAATAGACAAAGTAAGAGGTGTAACGTCCAAAAGAAGTAATTCTGCCGCTGCCGAAGATTCTCCGGATAACTTACCGCCCTGAATTGCCGCTCCAAGAGCAACACATTCATCCGGATTAACATTTCTTCCCGGCTCCAATCCGGTCATACTTCTCACCGCATCCTGCACTGCAGGAATTCTTGTAGTTCCTCCTACCAAAAGAACCTTATTAAGTTCTGACTTAGATATGCCTGCATCGGAAAGTGCTGTATTAACAGGGCCTCTGGTTCTGTCAACTAAGTCAGCCGTAAGCTCATTAAACTTAGCTCTTGTAAGAGTTATATCCATATGCTTAGGTCCTGACTTGTCCGTTGCAATAAAAGGAAGATTGACATTAACACTCTGTGCAGTAGAAAGCTTCTTCTTCGCCTTCTCCGCTTCCTCTCTGACTCTCTGCATCGCCATCTTATCTTTACTTACATCAATGCCTTCCGCATGCTTAAATTCAGTCACCAAATAATCTGCTACCCTCTTGTCAAAATCATCTCCGCCAAGATGGTTGTCCCCTGAAGTTGCAAGCACCTCTATAACCTTGTCTCCAATCTCAATAACCGACACATCAAAAGTGCCTCCACCAAAATCATACACAAGTATCTTCTGTGCACTACCATTGTCAAGTCCATACGCAAGTGCCGCCGCTGTAGGCTCATTGATAATTCGTTCAACCTTAAGCCCCGCTATACGTCCTGCATCCTTAGTAGCCTGTCTCTGTGCATCGCTAAAATATGCCGGCACAGTAATAACAGCCTCTGTCACTCTCTGCCCGAGGTAATTCTCCGCATCCTTCTTTAGTTTCATTAAAATGTATGCGGATATTTCCTGAGGTGAATATTTTTTCTTATCAATCTTAACTGAATAATCAGAACCCATCTCTCTCTTGATTGATGATATGGTTCTCTCTGCATTAGTGACCGCCTGTCTCTTGGCAGGATCTCCGACTAATCTCTCACCCTTCTTGCTAAAAGCAACAACTGAGGGTGTTGTTCTGTTTCCTTCTGAATTGGTAATAATAACAGGCTGTCCGCCCTCCATTACTGCCACGCAACTGTTAGTAGTTCCTAAATCAATTCCAATAATCTTGCCCATAGTTATCGTGTATCTCCTATACTGTCATTCTTAATCTGTGACGCAATAATAGCCACAAACATCAGACCTATACCAATCCATTCCCTACATTGAGGAATCTGTTCAAGCAACAGCATTCCCCCCAACAGAGCAAAAGGTGACTCCATGCTCATAATAATTGATGCCTCTCCCGGTGTTGTGTATTTCTGACCTATTACCTGTAAAGTATATGCCACACCGCAAGAGAGTATTCCACCGTACAAAACAGGCTGCCATGCAGATACAATGGCTCCCATATCCGGGGTTTCCGTGATAAACATCGCCACACCGGACATAATTCCTGTTACCAAAAACTGAACTGCTGACAATCCTATACAATCTGTCTTCGGCACATAATAATCCACCAACATTATCTGTGCAGAAAATGCCAGTGCTCCCATAAGCAGAAGAATATCATATTTCTCAATTCTAAACCCGTCCTTAACAGATAAAAAGTACAGACCTATTACCGCCACTATCGCACATATCCATATTCTGATACTCACCTTCTTCTTAAGGAAAATACCCAGTATCGGTACGATAATTATATACATTGCAGTAATGAAACCGGCTTTCCCGGTAGATGCCCCAAGAGCTATTCCCATCTGCTGAAACGAAGATGCGATGAACAACGTGATGCCACACAGCACACCACCTATCCACATACTCTTCTTATCACCGACAAATGCGCCTCTCTTGCTTCGTACTAAAATAACCGGTAAAAGTACGGTGGCGCCCAGTAAAAATCTGACCGCCTGAAAAGTAAAAGGCCCTATATGCTCCATGGCGCTGCTCTGAGCCACAAATGCGAAACCCCATATCGCAGCCGTT
>JAZQKW010000025.1:0-27735 GCA_045542375.1 Butyrivibrio sp. | reverse complement strand
ATGGCTACGATCCGACTTAGAGTAAGTTATTTTAGAAGTGCAGAAATCGGCTGGGAGGAAAAATCAGATACATTGATAATGTATGAAACGGACGGGAAATATCATATTCTGATTGGAGCCGAGTAATATAAATCTTCAGTTCGCAAAGAGATATGCTGTTTCATTATCCACATTAATGATTGATAAATGATTGTTAATTGTGGTTGAGAAAAATCATAGCTTTCTAACTACGTTTTGTTGAAAAGCCTGTTATTTGCCTTTTATAAAAATGTCACATACCATTCCGAAGTGTTTAGGGACACGCAGGAAGCTTTGAAAAAAATCGTTAATTTTGCCCTGTTTCTATGACAAAATAGATTTTTTGATATAGAAGACTGTGTGTTCCTAAACACTCCGGAATGGCATGTAACTTTATAAAAGCCAAAGCTATTTCAACAAAACGACGAATAAAGCTTATGATTTTCTCAAAACCAATCAACAATCATTTATCATTTTCTAATACACATAATGAAACAGCATATCTCTTTGTGAATTGAAAATATAAAATACCGGGACCAATCCTTGAATAGGATATCCCGGTATTAGTTATAATGTTCTTAATACATCTATTGCCTTATCTCTGATGATTACTTCACATCTTTCCTCAAGATAAGCAATGGAGCTGTCATATGACGATATAGGTCTTCCATATTCTGAGAGAAGATTGCAATACTGTAGATATTCATCCTTGTGTACATGTACATCGCAAAAAGTATACAGATAATAATTTCCCGAAGCACTCTTGTAAACAGATGAGCCGCCGTGGAACACATAATCTATTTCCTCAGCTGCTCTGATAATGTCATCAAGAGAATCAAAGGAAAAGGTCTCACTGATATATGAATTATATTCTGAGTTGTGAACGGTTGTTGCGTTGTCAGTTGCGTTATCCTCAATATCCTCCATATCTTTTAAAATATCGGAATTGTTGGAAAGGGTATCAAGTATTGGAACAAAACTGTCATCCTTCTTCACAATATCTTCCAGTGCAGGAAGTATATTAGCAAATTTCTTGTCGAATTCCTCAGGGTCATCAACCTTGGTAATTACTAAAATTATACAATCGGGCGATACAGGGATTGCTTCTACCATAAGCGGAAGGTTGTCCGCTTGGAATCCAAAGTCCTGGGATGCCTGTTCTATCATATCTTGAAAAAGAGATTTAGCTTTTTCTGTACCATACGCAAGTTCACTAATCTTGAGTTCGCGTGACTGTAAATCTTCTCCGTAAAGAGTACAACGAATCTGAGAATCGCTTATTTTTTCAATTTTCATATATTCACATCCCTTCAAAAATAATGTCGTTATTAGTATTAGTATACAGCATTTTAAATACTAATGTAAATATTGAGAATTGAAAAATAAGTGTCTAAATTGTTAAATTTTTGAAAAATATGTAATTAGGGGTTGAAAAAAACAGAAATAGGGCATATTATGTGTTAAAGGATACATACAGGACATACCGAGTGACTGAGAGGTATACTGGCAATCAATAAGAATGATATTTTGTTTGGCAGATACAGAGTTGAAGCACTCTTAGGCAGAGGTGCTTTTGGAACGGTATATCTTGCTGAACACATTAATCTTAAAGTGTTTCGTGCAGTTAAATGCATCAGAAAATGTCAGGACATATATGGGACTGCCCATAGAGAAGCTGACGTTCTTAAGGATCTAAGACATCCTGCTATTCCAATCATATACGATATAGAAGAAGATGAAGAATGCGTATACATTGTTGAGGAATATGTACGGGGTCAATCACTGAAAGAATTAATTTCCAGAAAAAGACTAACTAATATCAAAGAGGTTAAGAGGATTTCGTTATGTTTGTGCGAAGTCATGGAGTATCTGCATTGTAAAGGAATATATCATCTTGATATCAAGCCGGATAATATTATTATAAATGATGGTAATGTCAGACTGTTGGATTATGGTAATTCCATTACAGATGAGTCATTAGAGAATATTAGAATGGGAACCAAGGGGTATGCACCGCCGGAGATGTATGGAAGAGAGAGAATAAGCTCCGCAAGTGATATTTATTCCATAGGAGTTCTAATGTTAGAGATGATAACAGGTAAAAAGGATAAGGAGGCAGTTAAAGAAGTGCATCCTCCAAAGCTAAAGAAAATAATTCAGAAATGTATGTGTCACGCAGGCAGAGAACGATTTTTTTCTTTTAAGCAGATAAAAAATGCACTTAGTAAATTAAATGAAAGAGACCTTGGTAGATGTGTATCCTTAAATATTCATATTGGTGGAGTTGAAAAGCACTGTGGTGTTACATATTGTGCTTTTGCCATTGCGGGATTATATGAAAGAAAGGGTCGCAAAATCATTGTGTGTGAGCGTAATACAAGCGAGGACATGAAGGAAATTGCGAAAGCCGGAGATTTCAGATTCGACAGAGGAATTTTTTCTTTTGACGGAATAAATGTATTCCCCAATTATTATGGATATGTGAAAGAACCGTGTTTTTCCGAATATGACATAGTTATTAAAGATTATGGGACAATTGATTCGGATAATATGGAAGATTTTTTGTCCGGCGATATAATTTTAATAGTATCCGGTTGTGAACCATATGAGATTAAACGGTTAACGGATTTTCTCAGACTGTCGCAAATCCCCTGTAACGACAGTGGGGATAAGTTTCGTGTGCTGATTAATTTTGCAGACTCACGGCGATACAAGAAGATTATCAGATTATGTGACATCCCAAGTCCTGTAAGGGTGCCATATGGAGTCGGAAATAACAGGAAAAAGGACTGGTTAACATTACAATAGGTATTATGGGAACTCATAGAGGTGCAGGAGCCACACATCTTGCAATGATGCTATCGGTGTTCTTTGGAATAGTTAAGGGCGAAAGAGTTGCTCTTGTGGAAATGAGTGGGAGAGGCTGTTTTCGGCAGGCAAAGATTATACGATCCGTTTTGGATAATAAGAAAAATAAAATGTTTTATAAGAAAATTTCAATCTTTGAACAGTCTGAACTGAATGACCTGGGAGAGATTATTTCGAAAGGCTATTCATACATTATTGTTGATTTTGGAAGTAATTATGAAGTTAACAGAGAGACTTTTTTACTGTGTAACGTAAAAATTATAGTAGGAAATCTGTCATGGTGGAAGGTTCAGTATTATGTTGCTTTGCTGGCGAAGTGTGAGAATGAAAAATCCAGTAATTTTTGGACATATCTTGCTAATTGCTGTACGGATAAAGGACTTAAATATCTGTCCGGTAAATTTAGGATAAGGATTAAGGAGATTCCTTATGTGCCGGATCCATACAGTCTTGACGGTAAAGAACTTGATTTTTTGAATAAGCTGACATCTAAATGGCAGGTGTAACAGACTGTCAATATATCACATAATTCGTACCTGGTCTGTTACGGGAAGGTTTTTATGGAAGATGATATGATGTATGACAAGGCTTCCCTGACCAATGAACTGAAGGAATTAAGAAATAACGGTGTTCTTCTTATGCTTGAGGGAAATCCGGTGATTTCGGAGGAACACCTGGCAGAACTGATTGTTGCAGAGAAAGAGTGTACTTATATGAGAGAGTACGTTTTTCAGGATAATAAGGTTGTGGAGATTGATTTTGGAAAAATTTCATTGGACAATAAGGGAAGCAATTAATTAAGACCCCTGATACGTAGACGGCACCGGAATTTTCGGTGCCGTTTTCAAAATATATATGGAAGTTTTCACGCATAAATGGTATACTATTTTGGGAAATTACTCATGATAAGGTGTGGTGAATTTTGGAAGATAACAGAGATTTTTTTGATGATGATTTAGATGATGATTTTGAAGACACTGAAGTGTCGGTAGATGGCATCGAGATTATTGATATTAACGATGAGGAGAATGAGGAAGAGGCAGTACAGCCAAAGCTTCAATTAAAGCTTCTTATTCCCATTATACTTGTAGTTGTTGCCATATGTGTGGCAGCAGGTATTTTGATTGTTAAGAATACGGAGAATAAGAAGCGGGTTGACCTATACAAGTATTATGGCATTGAATCTGAGCTTGACGGTATGATTATTACAGTTAACGGCGTTGTTGTTGAAGGGAATGCATTCGAATATGAGGGAGTGTGTTACCTTTCCAACGATTTCATTAAGGAATATATAACTGATAAATTTTACTATGACCGTTCGTCTGCAAGTGTATTGTATACAACACCATATGAGGTGCTTGCGATACCGACACCAATGCTGTCTTTCGTTGATGAATGGTACGACAAGTATTCACATCCTGTTGTTATGGTTGAAGGTGATGAAGTTTATCTGGCAGCAGATTTTGTTAAGGACATGGAGGAATTTGAGTACCAGCTTATTGAGAATCCTGACAGACTTGCAGTTACTTTACCGGGAACGGCTTTTGATGAAATTGTTTTTAATGATACAGCAGCAATAAGAGAGAAGGCTTCTATTAAGGGAGAAGTCCTTGGAAAGTCCAATGAGAATGTAAAATGGTACTATAAGGGCGATGAAGGCGCACAATGGTACGAGGTGTTTTCTGAAGATGGAAGATACGGATATGTTAAGAAGAAGGATGTGCAGGAAATCAATAGTGTGGTTACTAAGGAAAGAGAGAAGGTGGAATATCCTAATCTCGTAAGGGACCATGAAATTGTTTTGATATGGGATGCAATCTATTCTCTTAACGACAATGATACGGTAGGGACAAGACTTGAGAACGTTACTAATGCTAATGTTATTTCTCCAACCTGGTACAAGGTATCAGATGTCAAAGGTAATCTGGAGTCAATGGCGGACAAAGACTATGTGGCGTATGTCAAGAGCCTTGGATATGAAATCTGGCCACTTGTAAGTGATTTTATATCGGTGGATAAGGAACGAGGCTTTAGCGAGAAAGAACTTTTGTCTACAAGGGAATACAGAACGAATCTTATTACCAACATTATGAATGAAATTTCTGAATACGGATATGAAGGAATTAACATAGATTTTGAAAAGGTTAAAGCTGATACCGGCGAGGATTATGTTCAGTTTATTAGAGAGCTTTCTATAGAGTGCCGTAAGAAGGGTGTGGTATTATCCGTAGATAATTATATACCTGCAGGACATAATATGCATTACGGAAGAGCTGCACAGGGAGAATGTGTGGATTACGTTATAGTAATGTGTTATGATGAGCATTACGCCGGCGGAGAGACAGCTGGTTCAACAGCATCTATAGATTTTGTGGTTAAGGGTATGAATGACACTCTGAAATATGTGGACAGTGAAAAGCTTATAGTTGGAGTACCTTTCTATACAAGACTTTGGACATGTGAAAGCGAAGCTGAGGATGCGGAGATAATAGAGTCTAAGGCATATTCGATGGATGGCTGCAGAAATATTGCAGAAGAGTTAATGCTTGATATAGAGTGGAGTGATGAGCTTAAGCAGTATGTGGCTGAGGGGCAGTCCGGTAGTTATTATTACAGAATATGGTTAGAAACTGTGGAGTCAATGGATGCAAGAATTGACGAGATTGCGAAAGCAGGCGTTGCCGGAATCGCGGCGTGGGAACTCAGATTTGCCAATGATGAGGTGTGGAATATTTTTGATAAAATAAGAATAAAATGATTATAAGAATTATATCCTATGTGAGAGCGGGATGAAGAGAGTTCTGGATGTTATTTTGTCTGTAATACTGCTTGCAGGAGTGTTTTATGTATCTTTTTTTAGACTGAAGCAGAATGAAGTGTTGGAGGTACATGGAGAGCCGGCAGCAGATGACAGGATAGTTATTGTACTTGATCCGGGGCATGGCGGATATGATCCGGGGAAAGTTTCCAAGGAGAATATATACGAAAAAGATATTAATCTTGCAATTGCAATTAAACTTGCAGAAATGTTGCGAGATGCAGGATATGAGCCTGTATTGACAAGGAATGAAGATATATCTCTTGCGGGGGAGGATGCAGTTAATCGTAAGGCTGAGGATATGAGAAAGCGCTGTGAGCTTGTGGAACAGTCGGGTGCAGATATTGTAATTAGCATTCACCAAAACAGCTTTTCTGACCCGGATGTACGGGGTGGCCAGGTATTTTATTATAAGAGTTCAACATATGGCAGAGAGCTGGCTGTTAAGATACAGCAGGCAATTAAAGACATTGCAGACAGTTCTAATACAAGAGAGGCAAAGAGTGACAATAATTACTATATGCTTTTACACACAACCTGTCCTACGGTGATTGTTGAGTGTGGTTTTTTGAGTAACCCGGAAGAGGCAGCAATGTTAGGAAATGAGGAGTATCAGATGAAGTTATGTAAGGCAATTAAAGAAGGGGTGGATATATACTTTAACAGATGACCGGAGAACAAGGTTATGGACACAATTATTAGAAAAATAACAGATGATGATGACAATAACGAAATAATTATTAAGACCGCTGCAGACATTATTGCACGAGGCGGTCTTGTTGCATTTCCTACGGAAACGGTTTATGGTCTTGGTGGGGATGCATTTGATGTTAATGCATCTGCCAGGATATATGAAGCGAAGGGCAGGCCTTCTGATAATCCATTGATTGTACACATAGCGGCATTGGAGGACCTATACAGTTTAACGGATAATGTTCCGGATAAGGCACTTGCGTTGGCAAAGGAATTTTGGCCGGGACCTCTCACAATGATAGTTGATAAGAAAAGCTGTGTTCCGGATACAGTAACGGGCGGTTTGTCAACGGTTGCAGTAAGACTACCGTCACATAAGGTTGCCAGAGATTTGATAAAAGCTTCAGGAACTTTCATAGCGGCACCAAGTGCCAATCTTTCCGGACGGCCGAGTCCTACAAGGGCAGAGCATGTTATTGAAGATTTGTCCGGAAGAGTTGATATGATAATTGACGGAGGAGATATAGAAATCGGACTTGAGTCTACGATAGTGGATTTAACAGAGGATGTTCCGGTTATTTTGAGACCGGGCTACATCACTATGGAAATGATTGAGGATGTAATAGGTGACGTAAGGTTAGATAAAGCACTTATGACGGGAGTTTCAGACGGCGTTGCGCCTAAGGCTCCGGGGATGAAATACAGACATTACGCGCCCAAGGCAGAGCTTACAATAATTGAAGGAGAACGGGATAAAGTAATTAACAGGATTAACAGTTTCGTTGAAGAAGGAAGAAGAAGAAATCGTAAGGTAGGAGTGATGCTTACAGCGGAGACCTATGATATGGTTGAAGCAGATGTTAAGATTTCTCTTGGAAGCGGTGACAGTAATGAGGAAATTGCAAGGAATTTGTTTGCAACACTCAGGGAATTTGACGAGACGGGAGTGGACGTGATTTATTCCGAAGGCTTTGGCGATAATGGTTTGGGACAAGCCGTTATGAACAGACTTCTTAAAGCTGCAGGACACAGGGTGATAAAAGTATAATCCGGAGGAATGAAGATGCCTGTATATAATAAAGTTATTTTTGTGTGCATGGATAATATATGTCAAAGCCCTATGGCAGCTACCCTTATGAAGAGCATGAAGAGGGATGAATGGCTTACGGTTGAATCAAGAGGACTTATTGTTCTTTTTCCTGAACCATATAGTGCGAAAGCGATAACAATTATGCGTAATCATGGATATAAACTTGATAATGATACGGCAAGGCAATTGGAGATGGAGGACTTTGGGGAAAAAACATTAATCCTTACAATGAACAGAGATGAGAAACAGAAAATTATTAATGAGTATACGGGAGCTTTAAATGTATATACTGTAATGGAATTTGCCGAATCAAGTGGGGATATTATGGACCCATATGGCGGTGAAACAGAATTATATGAAATGTTTTATGCATCGATTCTCACCTGGGTAGACCGGGTTGAAAATAAATTACATGAAATTAATACCAAGGAGGATATGAAATGATATCATTAGGTTCAGACCATGGCGGATATGAGTTAAAGGCTGCCATTATCAGACATCTTGAAGAAAGAGGAATAGAATGCAAGGATTACGGTTGTTACGGATTAGATTCCTGCGATTACCCTGTATACGGACGTGCGGCGGCAGAGGCAGTTGCTGACGGAACCTGCGAAAAGGGAATTGTTGTATGTACAACCGGTATTGGAATTTCAATTACTGCTAATAAGGTGAAGGGTGTAAGATGCGCTTTATGTACTAACACAGAGCTTGCTAAAATGACAAGACTTCACAACAATTCCAATATGCTGGCACTTGGTGCATCTGTTGTGTCAGAGAAACTTGCAATGGAGATAGTTGATACCTTCTTAGATACCGAGTTCAGTAATGAAGAGAGGCATATAAGACGTATTGATTTGATAGAAAAATAATGTTACAATGCTGTTAGTATTTTTTTTAATGGAGATAGTAAGGTGAAATATAAGAGAAGTGTATATAAGACTCTGGCTCTTATAAGTCAGATTGGGATATCAATGATGGTGCCGATTGCATTGTGTGTTGCACTTGGAATATGGATTGATAGACGATTTGGGACATACTGGATAATTCCATTAATTTTTGTCGGGATGGCAGCGGGATTTAGAAATGTATATCATATTGCAATGTCAGCCATGAAAGACGAAGACAGCAGGAAGGAAGAAGGAAAGGAAGATAGGCATGAATAAGGAAGAACGTCATAGAGTATATCTTCTGATGATAGGGATTCTTATATTTTTTGCCATCGTATCCATACCTGTACTTATATTTACGAAGGACCGGTTAAAGTGTGAACTGGGACTCGTAATAGGAAGCCTGCTTGCAGTAGCAATGGCATGGCATATGAATTATGTGATAATCAGATCAATGTATCTTGAAAGGCATCATTCGGCGTATCATGCATTGAATTCGGTGGGGAGACTGTTAGTAATAGCTGGGATTTTATTTCTAATCGTGTGGACAGATGTGGCAGACCCTATTTTTACGGTGGTTGGAATGTTAGGGTTGAAATTTGCAGCATATGTACATCCTTATTTGGAAAAGAAAATAAACTATAAAGAATAGAAGGTGATAATGTGACGGGACAGCTTTCCGGTATGATACTTGCGGAAGTAGATTTTTATATCAAAGGGCTGTTGAAGTACGAGTTATTTGGACATGAATTGTGGATAACGACAACACATGTGGGCTTGTTTCTTATTTCTTTGATACTTATTGTTTTTATGATAATAGGTCATAGGAAAATCAAGAAAGCGAATCCGATGGAAAGGCCCGGAGGCCTGCAGAATGTATTGGAATTGTTTGTTCAGGCAATGGATAACATGGTAGATTCTACTATGGGTAAGAATGGTAAGAAATTCAAGAACTGGATATGTATTATATTTATGTTTCTGTTATTTGCCAATATATCCGGTCTGTTCGGACTAAGACCTCCAACGGCGGATTATGGTGTAACATTACCGCTAGGTATTATTACATTTTTAATTATTCATTACAATGGTGTTAAGGCGAATAAGATGCATCATTTTACGAATCTGTTCAAGCCGACACCGATTTTATTCCCTATTAACTTAATAGGTGAGGTTGCGGTACCTCTTTCATTGTCATTACGTCTCTTTGGTAACATTATGTCGGGAACAATCTTAATGGGATTGATATATGGATTATTACCGACAGCTTTAACCATTGGAATACCATCCGTAATTCACATTTACTGTGATATTTTTTCAGGAGCGATTCAGACATATGTATTCTGTATGCTATCAATGGTATATATCAGTGACAAAATGTCAGATTAATTATTTTTATTTATAGGAGGAAATTTATTATGATTACAAGTGAAGCTTTAGTATTAGCATGTTCAGCAATTGGTGCAGGTCTTGCAATGATCGCAGGTCTTGGTCCTGGTATTGGTCAGGGTATTGCAGCAGGTCATGCAGCAGCAGCAGTAGGTCGTAACCCTGGAGCTAAGTCAGAAATTACATCTACAATGCTTTTAGGACAGGCGGTAGCAGAGACAACAGGTCTTTACGGATTTGCGGTAGCAATCATTCTTATGTTCGCTAACCCATTTATCGGCAAACTCTAATTACCGGATTTACAGAGTAACTGAAAGGGAGGCGAAACCTTGCAAAGAATATTTAATCTGGACCCACAGCTTGTCCAGGATGCCATTATTTTGGCTGTGAACATATTTATATTGTTTTTGTTGGGTTCATATCTTCTTTTTAATCCTGTCAGAAAGCTTCTCGAAGACAGAAGGAACAAGGTTCAGTCTGATATAGACGAAGCAAGAAAGAACAGAGAAGAAGCAGAAGCTCTTAAGGCGCAGTATGACGAACAGCTTAAGAATGCTGATAAGGATGCTGACAAGATTCTTGCAGATGCGAGAAAGCAGGCTCTTGCCAAGGAGGAAAATATTATCTCTGAGGCTAAGGCGGAAGCAGGCAGAATTCTTGAAAGAGCTAATGGCGAGATTGAACTTGAGAAGAAGAAAGCTACAGATGATATAAAGAAAGAAATTATTTCCGTTGCTGCAATGATGGCAGGAAAGGTTGTTAAAACGTCCATTGATACCAACATTCAGGAATCACTGGTAGAAGACACATTGAATGAAATGGGTGATAAGACATGGCAAAACGAATAGCCGCAACATATGGTGATTCACTGTTTAGTGTAGCTTTGGAACAGAAGAAAATTGATGAAATATATGACGAGGTTCTGAATGTTAATGCGGTATTTGCCGATAATGATGAACTTACGGTTCTGCTTAATCATCCAAGAATTAACAAGGATGAGAAGATTAAAGTAGTTGAGAATATTTTTGAAAAATTTGTTTCCAAGGAGGTTCTTGGATTTCTTGTAACAGTGATTACCAAGGACAGACTTAATGAGATATTGGATATTTTTCAATATTTTATCGAAAAGGTTAAGGAACATAAGCGTATCGGAACCGCTTATGTATCTACCCCGATGGAATTAAGCGATGCTATGAAAGAAAAGGTTCATAACAAGCTTATTGAGACAACTGATTATGAAAAAGTTGATATTATATATACTGTTGACCCATCGCTTATTGGTGGAATGGTGATAAGAATTGGAGACAGAATTGTGGACAGCAGTATTAAGAACAAACTACAGATGCTTACAAGAGAGCTTCAGAAGCTTGATGTATAGCATAATATCATTGGAAAGAAGGTGCATATAACCTATGAATTTAAGACCGGAGGAAATCAGCTCTGTAATAAAAGAGCAGATTATGAAATATAAGACGGAATTAGATGTTTCTGATGTCGGAACGGTCATACAGGTAGCAGATGGTATAGCCCGTATTCATGGTCTTCAGAATGCCATGCAGGGAGAACTTCTCGAATTTCCGGGTGAGACATACGGAATGGTGCTCAACCTTGAGGAAGATAATGTTGGTGCAGTACTTTTAGGAAATACAAGAAGTGTTAATGAAGGCGATACCGTTAAGACTACAGGACGAGTAGTAGAAGTACCAGTAGGCGATGCTTTAACAGGCAGAGTTGTTAATGCACTTGGTCAGCCTATTGATGGTAAAGGTCCTATAACAACGGACAAGTACCGTCAGATTGAAAGAGTTGCATCAGGTGTTATTGCACGAAAATCAGTAGACACACCTTTACAGACAGGTATTAAGGCGATTGATACAATGGTACCGATTGGAAGAGGCCAGAGAGAGCTTATTATCGGAGACCGTCAGACAGGTAAAACAGCAATTGCAATAGACACAATTATCAACCAGAAGGGACAGGGTGTGCATTGTATATATGTTGCTATAGGACAGAAAGCATCTACAGTAGCAACTATTGTTAAGACACTTACTGAATATGGAGCAATGGACTATACAACTGTTGTTGCTTCAACAGCAAGTGAGCTTGCCCCACTCCAGTATATTGCCCCATACTCAGGATGCGCAATTGGAGAAGAATGGATGGAAAGAGGAGAAGATGTACTTGTAGTATATGATGACTTGAGTAAGCATGCTGCAGCATACCGTACACTTTCACTTCTTCTTAAGAGACCACCGGGAAGAGAAGCTTACCCTGGAGATGTATTCTATCTTCATTCAAGACTTCTTGAGAGAGCGGCAAGACTTTCAGATGAACTTGGAGGAGGTTCTTTAACGGCACTTCCTATTATTGAGACTCAGGCAGGAGACGTATCGGCATATATTCCGACTAACGTTATTTCAATTACTGATGGACAGATTTATCTTGAGACAGAAATGTTTAACTCAGGCTTCAGACCTGCTGTTAATGCCGGACTTTCTGTATCGCGAGTAGGTGGAGCAGCGCAGATTAAGGCGATTAAGAAGATTGCTGCACCTATCCGAGTTGATTTGGCTCAGTACAGAGAACTTGCAGCATTTGCACAGTTTGGTTCAGAACTTGATGCTGATACTAAGGAAAAGCTGGCACAGGGTGAAAGACTTAAAGAGGTTCTTAAACAGCCACAGTATAAGCCAATGCCTGTTGAGTATCAGGTTATTATCATTTATGCAGCAACCAAGAAATATCTTCTTGATATAGAGATTGACAGAATTGCAGATTTTGAGAAAGAGTTATTTACTTTCATTGATACTAAGTATTCAACAATACCTGAAAGTATTAAAGCAGATAAGGTATTGTCAGAAGAGAAGGAAGAACTTTTAATCAAGGCAATAACTGAATTCAAAGCACAGTTCAAATAGGTAAGGTGAATAATTATGGCTTCAATGAAAGACATAAAGCGTCGTAAAGACAGTATTCAAAGTACAGAACAGATAACTAAAGCAATGAAATTGGTAGCAACTGTCAAACTTCAGAAGGCAAAGGATAAAGCAGAAGCAGCAAAGCCATATTTTGATGCAATGTATGAGAATGTGTTGACTATGCTTGCAAGAACCAAGAATGTGGAACATCGCTACCTTAAACAGGGAGAATCCTCTAAGAAGGGAATAATAGTTATTACAGCCAACAGAGGACTTGCAGGAGGTTATAACTCGTCAATAACGAGACTTGTTGCAGACAGCGGAATTCCACGTGAAGAGTGTGTTATTTATGCCATAGGAATTAAGGGTAGAGATTATTTTACCAGAAGAAAATATGAAGTGGCAGCAGATTATTCTGAGATAATTAATGAACCTATCTATGCTGATGCTATGGAAATAGGGAGAAGAGTACTTGCAGACTTTGAAAGTGGGAAAATAGGAGAAATACATCTTGTATATACCCAGTTTAAGAATACAGTTGTTCATACGCCACAGATGGTTAAGCTTCTACCTCTTTCACAGGAGGATGTAAGTGAGAGCGCAGATGATGATTCAGAAGCACTTATGACTTATGAACCAGAAGAAGAGGAAGCACTTTCAATTATCATTCCAAAATACATCAACAGTCTGATATATGGTGCACTTATGGAATCTGTAGCAAGTGAAAACGGAGCGAGAATGACCGCTATGGATAATGCAACCAATAATGCAGATGAAATGATTAATGATCTGTCTTTGAAATACAACAGAGCAAGACAGAGCTCTATTACACAGGAATTAACAGAAATCATAGCCGGAGCCAATGCGATTTCGTAATCGTATCCGGAATATGAAATATAAAGGAGTGAAAAAATGGCCGAAAAGAATATTGGAAAAATCACCCAGATTATCGGAGCGGTTTTGGATATTAAGTATACCGACTGCCAGCTTCCGGAAATCAATACAGCCATTGAAGTATATCGAAAAGACGGAGAGAAGCTTGTAGTAGAAGTTGCACAGCATCTCGGTGACGATACTGTAAGATGTATAGCAATGGGGCCAACAGATGGACTTGTAAGAGGTATGGATGCAATCGCAACATATGCTCCAATCAGTGTACCTGTAGGCGAAGAAACACTTGGACGTATTTTCAATGTATTGGGTGATCCTATAGACAACAAACCGGCACCGGAAGTTAAAGAATACTTCCCTATTCACAGAAAAGCACCAAGTTTTGAGGAACAGTCTACATCAACAGAAATTCTCGAAACAGGTATTAAGGTAGTAGACCTTTTGTGCCCATATCAGAGAGGTGGAAAGATAGGTCTCTTTGGTGGTGCGGGAGTAGGTAAGACGGTTCTTATACAGGAACTTATCCGTAACATTGCTACAGAGCATGGTGGATATTCTGTATTTACAGGTGTAGGTGAGAGAACGAGAGAAGGAAATGACCTCTACCACGAAATGCAGGAGTCAGGGGTTATTAATAAGACTGCCATGGTATTCGGACAGATGAACGAGCCACCGGGAGCAAGAATGAGAGTAGGTCTTACAGGCCTTACAATGGCAGAATATTTCCGTGACCAGGGTGGTAAGGATGTTCTGTTGTTCATAGATAATATTTTCAGATTTACACAGGCAGGTTCGGAGGTATCAGCCCTTCTTGGACGTATGCCATCAGCAGTAGGATATCAGCCTACTCTTCAGACTGAAATGGGTGCATTACAGGAAAGAATTACATCAACTAAGAATGGTTCAATTACATCTGTTCAGGCTGTATATGTTCCTGCCGATGACCTTACTGACCCGGCACCGGCTACAACCTTTGCACACCTGGATGCAACAACAGTACTTGATCGCTCTATTGTTGAGCTTGGTATTTATCCGGCGGTTGATCCGCTTGGCTCATCATCAAGAATACTTGATCCAAGAGTAGTTGGTGAAGAACATTACAGAGTTGCAAGAGGCGTGCAGGAAATCCTGCAGAAGTATAAAGAATTACAGGATATCATTGCAATTCTTGGTATGGACGAGCTTTCAGAAGATGATAAGCTTGTAGTAGCAAGAGCAAGAAAGGTGCAGAGATTCCTTTCACAGCCATTCTTCGTAGCTACACAGTTCACAGGGCTGGATGGAAGATATGTACCACTTAGTGATACAATCCAGGGATTTAGTGAAATTCTTGAAGGAAAATATGATGATATACCTGAAAGTTATTTCCTTAACTGCGGAAGCATTGAAGACGTGCTTGCAAAAGTGAAATAGGAGGATGACCTATGGCAGATAAGACTATGGAATTGGAAGTTATATCGCCTGACCGCACTTTTTATAAAGGCACTGTTACGATGGTGGAATTTAACACAACGGAAGGATATATGGGTATATATCCGGAGCATGTACCGGTTGCGGTAATTGTATCCCCGGGAGTTCTTGTGATTCACGGTACAGAGGCTACGAAAAAAGCGGCACTTCATTCCGGCTTCGCTAAGATAACCGGGTCTAAAATCACTATTTTTGCGGAAATAGCAGAATGGCCTGAAGAAATTGATCTCAAAAGAGCTGAAGAAGCCAATATAAGGGCAAAGCGCAGACTTGGCAGTAAGGATGCGGAACTTGATTTGCAGAGAGCGGAAATAGCCTTGAAGAAATCAATTGCAAGAATATCAATTAAAGAATAAGATTAAATACCTTCAAAACGGCAATAATTAATAAAAGCAGTTTTGGAGGTATTTTTATGAGAAAAATAAGTATTAGCATAGCCGTATTGGCATGGGTGGTTACAGCAGTATTTTTTATAAAAAATAATTACGAAAAAGAAAATACAATAGCGGGAGCATTTCAAACCACAGATTATTCATATATGTGTGCTAAAATCGTAGGATATGGAACATATAATGTGACGATGAATGCAGAGACCAGAGAACAATTTATCAGAAGTATAGCTTCGGGATTGGGGATAGCTTCACCATATAGCATTACTGAAACGGAAGACACCCTCATATGTGAAAAGATTTCTGACAATGGGAAGTTGGTGTTAGAGATGATAGAGACAGATGGAATTAGTCATCTTGGAGTAAAGCTGGACTTGAATGACAATATCAATTCGGCAGAGACTTATGAACAGCTTGTAAGAGATATATTTGAAGCAGAAGGCATAGAGGGGAATGTTAACCTGTATTTTGAGGGACATATTAAAGGGGCACTGAATTATGAAGAGCGATGCAGGGTTGCGGATGAAATGTTAGAGGCATTAGATGCGCATACAGTAACAGAAAGCAGGGATAATTCTGCTTTTACAATATATGCATACACCGACAGAATATCAAGATATGTGAAAAGTATAGGGAAAAAGATTAACATTAATATTACTGCAAGCTATGATGAGAATAAGAATGTTACGGTAATATATCTTGCTACACCCCTTAACAATCTTGATTACTAAGACAAACCGTTGTAAAATAAATAAGGTAAAATATTGACAGGTGGTAAAGAATTTGAAAATAAAATATATAAGAATACCAATATATATTGCAGCATTTGTCTTGACGGCAGTGCTTACATATGTATTTAAGATAAGTGAAATCGCCCAGAGAGAAAATAGTTATTCAATGGGAGAAGCAAGACTGCCGATAGTGTATATGGTATCGGATAGCGGAATAAAATATAATCATCTGTATGGATATGCTTCTGAGGTTGATTATGCACAGGTAAGGAATGTTATTACACCGATTGGAACGGACAGGAATATGACATTTTTTATTGAGACCTACGGATGCAATATTTCAGATGTATATTATGAGTTAAGAGATTTAAGCGGACAGGAGCTTATAGAGAAGACTCCGGTAACAGACTATACTGAGTCGGGGGACGAAATCAGAGTAAATACTAAGTTTAAGAATCTTCTTGATGCCGGAACAGAGTATATGATGAAGATAACAGTATCTTCTAAGGAGTATGGAGAAGCTGACTATTACAGTAGAATTGTGTTAATGGATAATGCCAACGTAGAGAGAAAGATTATCTATGTCAGAAATTTTTCTCTGAAAACGCAGAATCCGGATACTCTTAATGATGTAATTCCTAAGCTAGAGCCTGACAGCACCGGAGACAATACTAACTTAGGACATGTTAATATTCATAGTAAATTGTCTCAGGTTGGTTTTGGTAAACTGCTTCCAAAGCTTGAGTCGGAAATATATATTGAGGTTAACGAAATATATGGTGATATTGCATCTCTGACTTTGAGATACAATGTGAGCAATGAAGATAAGAACGGAAGATATTCATATGAAGTAAAGGAGTTTTACAGAATTAATCAGGTAGACGCTAATCTTACTTATGTATATTCGTTTGACAGATTTATGGACCAGTATTTTGATCCGGAGTTAGGTGTAAGTAACAGCGGATACATATATCTTGGAATTACATCCACAGATGAAATACTTTACACCTGTAATTATAGTGGTGGAATTGTATGTTTTGAGAGAAACGATGATTTATGGTTATACCAGTCAGCGAAGAACCGATTTACCCGCATTTTTTCTTTTAAAGAAGAAGCAACTGATGGAATTAGGGAAAACAACACTCTTCATGGATACAAGGTCATTGAGGTTGATAGGAAAGGTAATGTGAAGTTCCTTGTGTACGGATATATGAACAGAGGAATTCATGAAGGAAATACAGGACTGGCAGCATACTCATACAATGTTGAAAATAATACTACGGAAGAACTCATTTTTATTCCGATGCATGAGAGCTACAAGGTAACTGAACGAAATGTGGAAAAACTGGCATACATTAATAGCAGTAATATCTTATATTTTTACCATAACAGGTCGATATACTATATGAATTATGAGACTAAGGAATGTATGCTTGTAGATAATAATGTTTTACCGGATAAATGTATGCTCTCCGGTGATAATATACTGATGTACCAGACCGGAGATTCGGAATATGACTGTCAGGAGATTAAGGTTATGGACCTTAAGGATGGTAAGGTGCAGGTAATTGAGAGTGGCAGTGATGAGAGAATTAGCGTATTAGGATATATTGATAATAATCTAGTATATGGAATTGCGGATGAGAGCGACATTCAGGCAGAAAATGATTTTTTCCCTATGAAGGATATATATATTGTCGATAATGAACTTGATGCTGTGAGAAATTATGGTAGCGAGGGAGAATATGTTACAGAAGCAGAGTTCTATGATGATAAAATAATTTTATACAGAACAGCTAAGGATGAGAAAGGTGAGTGGCAGAAACTAGGTAGTGACCAGCTGCTTAGCAATACAGGAGAGCAGGTTAATAAGGGCACTATTAAAGTGATTTCTACAGAGGACAGGCAGAAGGAAACCTATATTGATGCTGACACAATGGGAACCACAGTCACTAACTATCAGGAAGCGAAGTACAGTTATCCGGCCAACTCAGTTATTTATCTGAAGAATGATTCAGAAGTTAGAGAAGAGTTATATTATGTATATACTTATGGTGAATTATATGAGTCGGCTATGGATGTGGAGAGTATGATTGAGAGTGCAAGGGACACAGGTGGAGTTGTTGTCGACTCTACAGGTAAGGTTATTTGGACCAGATATATGAAGTAAGGCGGATTACTATGGCAAAAAAAGAAGGTAAGAAGAAAAATAAAACACTCAGAAAAATCATTCTCTTTAGTGTGATTTTTCTCCTTGGTATCGGATTGATTTTTGTCGGCATTATTGGAGGCAGAATTCTTAAATTGCGCGCCAATGCCAAAGAGATTATGAAAAACGTTACTGCGGATACCTTCAGACAGACGGAGACCAGTGTTATCTATGATAAGAACGGAGAGATAATTTCTACACTAAGTGGAATTAAGGATTTGTATTATCTGGATTCAAGCGAGATTCCGGATGTTCTTAAAAAGATGTTTGTGCAGATAGAGGATCAGGATTTCTATTCTCACAAGGGTATTGATTTTTCTGCGATTGTAAGAGCAGCAATTGCCAATATGAAGCATGATGCGATTACCCAGGGAGCAAGTACTATTACACAGCAGCTGGCCAAGAATATGTTTCTTACCCAGAAGGTTACGTGGAATCGTAAGATAACAGAAATGTTTGTTGCGAAAGAAATCGAGAAGAAGTTTTCTAAGGATCAGATTCTGGAGTTTTATATCAATAATATATATTATGCCAATGGTTTTTACGGAATTGAGGCAGCTGCGCAGGGTTATTTTGCTACCAGTGTAGGGAATCTTAGCATATCGCAACTGGCATTCCTTGCAGGGATACCTAAGAATCCATCAGGGTACGACCCTTATGCACATTTTGATGTGGCAATAGAGAGACGTAATTCAGTTCTTAAACAGGCATTTTCAGCAGGCATAATTTCAAGTCTTGAGTACTATCAGGCCATAGAAGAAGAGATAGTTCTGACAACAGATATAGATGAACGCTATAACTATGTTGAGACTTATGTATTTAAATGTGCTACCAGAGCACTTATGAAGGAAAACGGATTCGTATTCAGGAACGAATTTACTGATGCGGAAGACGAAGCTGCATATAAGGAACTGTACAATACATATTATTCAGAGTATCAGACATCGTTGTTTACGGGTGGATATAGAATATATACGGCAATTGACATGGAGAAACAGGGCTTGCTTCAGGAAATTCTGGATGATAAGCTTCAGGATTTCACTGAGGTTAATGAGGAAGGCATATACGACCTTCAGGGTGCTGCAGTGTGCATAGATAATGATACAGGTCTTGTTACAGCAATTGTTGGTGGAAGAACTCAGGAATACGAAGGGTATACTTTTAACAGAGCTTATCAGGGATTCAGACAGCCGGGAAGTTCGATTAAACCACTTTTGGTATATGCGCCATATCTTATGTCGGGGCACCATCCTGCAGAAATCGTTGACGATTCCTATATGCTTGGTGGACCTAAGAATGTAGGGGACACATACAGGGGACTTATATCTCTTACAGAGGCACTTGGATATTCTTCCAATGTGGTTGCATGGAAGCTTATGGAGCAGCTCACACCTAATGAGGCTATGAAATATCTTCACAGAATGAATTATGAGAAGATTGCGGTGGACAATAATAATCAGGCAACCAGCGTGGGTGGATTTACATATGGTGTTACTCCGGTAGAACTGGCATCTGGATATGCAGCGTTGGAAAATGATGGTGTATACAGAGAGCCTACATGTGTTTCAAGAATTACCAATTCTAAGGGAGAGAATATCGTTGATAACCCCGGAGAGGGATATGTGGTGTATAACACTCTTGAAAGTATGATGGTTACGAAGATGATGGAATGGGGCGTTAATGAAGGTATTTTGCAGCACGCAAAATTGGATAATGCCATAGTGGCAGCCAAGTCAGGAACAACCAATGACAGTAAGGATGGATGGCTTGCAGGATATTCTAAGTATTATACAACAGTTGTGTGGGTGGGTTGTGATATGCCTAAATCCGTTGAAGGTCTTTCCGGTGGTTCATATCCACTTGATATATGGAAGAAATTTATGTATGAGATACATAAGGGTCTGGCATTAAAAGAATTTCCGGATTACGAGGAGAGAATACCGGACGATAAGGACTACCCGTACTATGATGAGGATGAGACTACGGAAAGTTCTACAGCACCGGGAGGTGCCAATACTAATTACGGAAATGGAGATACACCTAATGATGTTACGGTAGATGGAATGGGAGACCATGATGTTAACGTAGACGGAATGGGTGATAAGGATTATCCGTTGGGATATTAATATGATTTTATAAAATAAACATATAGAAAAGAATGAATTAACTCTTTTCTATATGTTTTTTTGTGTAATTTGTTGTATTGCAACAAATTTTTTGGTAAAATATTTGTAGAATTTTTGCCATTAGTGTAAAAGAAAGGAACGTGATTACTATGAAAAAACAAATAAAGAGGATGCTTGCTATTACGCTTGCATTAGGGACGTGCATTGCAGGAATACCTGTAACCAATGCTAATGCAGAATCTGTAGCGGACAGGGTTCTTACGAATGAGGATATTCCGGATGAGGCATTGTATAATGCAATGCTTGAAGCGGGAGATGCAGATTGGAATGGTGAGCTTACGTTAAGTGAGGCAGAAATAATTGGCTATTTGTCAATCCCGGTTCTGACCGATGAATTAAAGGGGCTTGAGCTGATAGAGCGTGTACAGGTTAATATTTTGGAAGATTATAGCGAAGAGGTAGATAGCGAGGAACTTAAAATATTAACTGAAAAGTTAGTTGACTATGATAATATATATGCTTTGAATGTTAACGAATATATAAGTGAAGAAGTATATGAAGATATTACTAAAATGTCACTGGAATATGTTGATTTAAACTGCGAGGAAGGCTTTGATTTCAGTGTTATAAGCAAGGCGGAACTATTAGACAATCAATTATATGAGACAGTTAATGATGTAAGAATAGCATATCCGCATACTACAGAAAATACATTTTCTATGGATTATTTAAAATGTTTTAGCAAATTGGGCCTCGTTCAAATTCAGGGTACTTTGAATATTACAGATATAGATAAAATAAAAGAACTGAGTGGGTTGCGCTCACTATATATTATAGGAAAATTTCCTGAAGATGCAATAATAGATGTTTCAAATAATGCGAATCTGGATTATCTTTTTATATGTGAGAACACCTATGAGAATAAGCCGATTGTCAAGATAGGTAACAATGAGATTCCAACAATCCAGTTACATAGTGTAGTGTTTAGTGAAGAACCGGTTAGTAGTTCGCATCTGAGCCTTAACTATTGTGATTTGTCAGATATGTCTAAGGATTTTAGTGCGTATGAAAATATTGAAACTTTACAGATTACTAATAGTAACATAAGTTCTGTTACAGGATTGGATAAATGTGAAAAATTAAATAACTTGAATTTGTCTTCTAATAACCTGTCAGTCGTTCCTAAAATTAGTAGCAATTTTAACGAGAACTGTAATTTAAATTTAGGAGGTAATGCTTTTACAAGAGAAGATATATTGAAAAACATACCAGAGTGTTTTACATCAGATGAGCATTGGCTATTACAGGCATTAAGTAAGACGATAGAATTGCCGGATAACACCTATTATGATGTATATACGGAATTTAATACAGACTTTTTTGTTACCTGTTTAGCACCTTTCGAGGAATTCATGCCAGTACAGATGATTTTTAATACATGTTGCAGTAAATTTACAATTGAAAGATCAATATTAGAATGGGCAGCTGAAAGAGAAGAAGGCGCTTCGTTGGAATTTACATATGTTGATGAATTAGGAAATATAGCAACAGCAGTAGTTGATTTAAAAGAGGCCTATAATACGTTAAGCGGAGATTGCATAGTTGACTTTGGATATGGCAGTAATGCCGAAATGAAAGACACATGGAACACAGATAAGGTATATAGTAACCTTCATGATAGGTATTTGGGATTCGGAACATGTGTTGATGGTGTAACATATTATAACAAGTCTGAAAATGTATTTAATATTTATACCGGGGTAGATGAGCGCTATAAATACGGTATAGGAATAATGGATTTACACAGAATGAATTTTTCAGATGATGAAACTTACTATTACATTCTGACAGAATCTGATCCAAACTGGCCTGTTACATCAGAAAAAGGTAAATATTCAGGAATGGAAAGCACTTCAGGGATAAATGACTACATCCCTTCATTGTCGTACGAGATAGTTGAATCACTTCCGAACGGTGCGACTGTACACGCAGATATCGCATCAGAGATAAGCATGGAAATGTGGAGCTTGATGATATCTAAGAAATTAAATCTTAATTTATATATGACAGATTCAAATGGCTTATATATTAAAGGAAAGATAACATTTGATTATGAACAAATGAGAGAATGTAGAGAAGATGAAATTTGTTTTATTGGCGGCTATGTTACGGAAGAAGGAAATATAAAACAAAACTTCTACACAGGGGATATCATTAACGGCGATGTTAATGCCAGCGTTTATGTGGGAGATATAGCCCAAAATGGTGAAACAGTGTGTATTGTTGAGGACTACACATATATTAGTACTGATAAGAGCAAAGCAAACGGATATAAAGTAATAAAGGAATGTGTAGTTGACTCGGGAATGATAGAATTCACTCGTGGCAGTGGAATGTTAAAATTGATTAATAAAAACAATGTTGAAGAAATTAAAGAACTGTCATTGCCAACAGGAGATATTAAAAGTTACTCAAAAGGTGAAAAAATAAAATCGCTTAAGAATAAAGAAGTTGATAATATTGACTTAAGAGGTTGGAAAGGTGGATTAACAGTCAGCTGTGATTTTGAATATGACGGTGAAGAGGAAAATGGAACATTTTTTATACTGTCGGATAGGTCGAGAGATATAGGAGAGGGACTGGAAATTGCCTTAACCACCAACGGAGTGGGACTTTACTTGTGTGCATTTCAGGGATATGACACAGCTCAGATTCAGTATGTTCCTGAAGCATTATCACTTGTGGAGGGTGGACGAATTGATGTAGCGATGTTTTGCATAGACGGAAAATACGCAATGAGTTTATACTACAATGATGAACTTGTTGGAACAATTAGACTTAGCGATGCAAAGGGTATAGTTATAGAAGAAGATGGAACAATAAAAGAAGTAACCGATGAATCGGAGATGATGTATGCAGGAACAGGAATAGGAGACTTGGAAATTTCTGACTTTAATACATTATATTGTGGTGAGTCGGCTGTGAATGACTATCATGATTACAATTATAATATTACCGAGCTTTCAGTATACGCAGGTAATCAGTATGGTGAAGATGAGATATTTACAGAGTCTTCTGATGACAATACCGAAAACGAAGATAAAGAAGATAATGAGGGTGAAGATAAGGATGAAACCGGTAATGAAGATGAAGAAGAGAACGCTGAAAATCCGGAAGAAATAGAAGAGGATAAAATTATTGAACCTGAAAAAGTGGTTGATGTAATAATTAGTGATATGAACAATAAAGATGATAAGACTGTAGAAGTAATAAGCTCAGGCTCGCAAGTTATTGATCAGAAGATTTTTGATGAAATGGTTAAGAGCGACAAGAATATTACCTATGGTGTAACCGATGAAGATAATAACTTAAAATATTCATGGTCATTTGCATCAAAATACATCACTAATACAGAGATTCCGGTTGACCTTGAAATAGAAGTGAAAAAAGAAAATAACAAGGTTGATAAGAAACTTAATAATAAAAATGCAGTATATGTCGAGTTTAAACACCATGGTGAATTGCCTGGTCCTGCAACGGTAAAAGTGTATGTGGGAGACAGCTATAAGGTGAATAAAAAAGTTCATATTTACTATTATGATGAAGCTCAAGACAAAATCTTAAAAGTGGGTAATAAACCTGTTACTGTATTAGAGGGAGGATATATAGAATTTACGATATCTCATTGCTCAACGTATTTTGTAATGGAGGAAGAACAAGCTGATACGTTGAATAAAGAGCAGAAAATTGAATTGGATAAAGATTCATATGAGGATGTTAATTTTGATGTGATAGAATCTTCAGATTCTGATGTTGATGCAGGAGATAAAAATAACAGAATAAAAGTTGTAACATTATTAATGATAGAAGTGTGTTCTATGCTTGTATTTGGAATGATACTTTTGTCAAATAAGAAAAGAAACAGAACGGAATGAAGTTGATGAAAAATACAATTAAAAGAATCGTTGCTACTATCTCTATGGTTGGAATGTTAGTAGTGACAGTCTTTACGCCGATGAGAGCAGATGCTGCCGATAGAACACTTACCAGTGCGGATATTCCTGATAAATCGCTTTACAATGCGATGGTGGCAGTCGGAGACTTTGATGGCAATGGACAAATTACGGAAAGCGAAGCATTGGCGATTTCAAGTATACAGATTAAAGAGACAATTGCTGATTTCAAGGGACTGGAGTTATGTAATGAGGATTTACTTGTAAATTTCATAAAAGACGATGGAAGTTTTAGCACGGATGAGATTAAAACGATGATTGGGAAACTGTCAGGCTACAGCAATGTGAAAAAAATGAGTATTGAATCAGGGTATGTTGATGAAGCCATGTACGAGGAGATTGCAAAACTGCCGCTGACAATGTTAAGTGCCTGCTTTTCTCCCGGATTTAATTTCAGTATTATCGGACAAGGAACCTCAAGCGAAAAGCCTATATATAACACACTTAATTATTTTCGGTTGTACTATCCGGATGATGCAGCATATATAGATGTTTCGATGGAGTCCTTTGAAAAGTTTTCTGCATTGAATGGTATAGATATAAGCGGTGCGGTAAACATAAAAGGAGTTGACAAAGTATCACGACACACACACCTTATGGAGCTGAAGCTGTCCGGCAGGTTTGATGAAGGTGCGGTTATGGATTTGGCTGGAAATACAGACCTGCAGTATATTGAAATTATGTCAACGGGTGATAAGAAACCGACTGTGAAAATAGGAACTAACGTCAATTTGGCAACGGTATATCTTACGAATGTAGTATTGGTTGGCAAGCCGAAAACGGCGAGTATTTTTTCAGCAGCAAGATGTAATTTGGATAATATGAGTACGGATTTCAGCGAATGTGTTAACTTGAACAGTTTGTATATTAGTGAATGCAACCTTAAGGAGATTACAGGATTAAACAACTGCACAGGATTAACATATTTAAGCTTGCCAATGAATAATCTTTCCAAAATACCTGATTTTAGAAAAGAGAATTTTACGCGTGATTGTACCTTGGATTTTAGTGGAAATAATCTTACTAAAGAAGAGTTTTTGGCTAAAACACCGGAATGTTTTTATTCAGATATTCAATGGTTGTACACCAATATGGCGGGGAAAGTGGTTGATACAGATGACCAGATAATTCATGATGTATACAAAGAATTTGATACAACCTATTTCGATAAGTATATGGATTCTGCACCGGCTGGAGATTTAGCGGCAGGTTGGAACACTAATTGTTCAGAGATTGTGATAAAGAAAACAATCTTGCAAAAAGCAACATCCAGACCGGGAATGGAAAGGTTTGAATTTACCTATGTGGATGAAGTGGGTAACAGAATATTGGCATATGTAAATCTTGAAGATGCATTGAAAAAAACAAATGGCGATGTTGTAATTAAGTTCGATTTTTCTCGTGTGCAGGGTGCAGAGAGCAAATGGAACACGACGGATGTGTATGCTGATTTACACAGAAAATTCTTCTCGAGTGA
Source organism: Butyrivibrio sp. (assembly GCA_045542375.1). GTDB lineage: Bacteria > Bacillota > Clostridia > Lachnospirales > Lachnospiraceae > Eshraghiella. The sequence continues at coordinate 1,751 of JAZQKW010000025.1, read as the reverse complement.
AGCAACGAAATTCGGAGTGACATATGAATACAATGGGTCTTCAAGCTATAATGTGTATACAGATCCTAATACATCTGTTAAACGCGGTGTGGATTTTCTTGATATAGCCAATATGGTGAAATCGGGTCAATTACCGGTAGATAAAACATATTATTTTATTCCTATTACTTCTGATACGAACTACAGACCAGGTGGAGACATTGGCATCAATGCAGGTAAGATGAATATTAAGGATGAAGGTATTGAATATGATCGTTTGGATTGCAATATGATATCTGCGATGCCAAATAATTCGTCTGTGAATATGTATGCCTCTTTTTTAGGCTCGACAATAAGAAATGATGTATGGAAATTAATCTGTGAAAAGAATATATCCGTAAATATATATATTGTAGATTCAACATTTAAATATGTTGATATTGTAGCAACATTTTCTAAGGATAATGTAAGCGAGACTAATACGGAAGGAAATGATTCGATAGCAGTAATCAATTTTGCATCTAACAATCCTAATGCAGTAATAAGAGACGGATTGACCAAATATATGGTATTTGAATCTGTATTTACAAATAAAAATACTAAAATTAAGGCATATGTAGGAGACATTGCAAAAAATGGTGAGACAGTTTGTATTGTAGAAGAGTATACATATGTTAATGATAAAAATTGCAGTGTAGTTGGATATAAGATAATCAATGAATATACGGTAGTAAATGGTATGATTGAAATGTCATGTCAGCCGAATAAAGGTCTTGTTTCAATGAGAAATAAAAATAACGTATCCATAACCATTGAAACCGGAGCCCCACCTGAGGATGAGAAGGAACCACCTACGGAGCCTGTTACGGAACCTGAAACGGAAAGTAAGACAGAGCCGGAAGAAGAGAACGAGACAATAGAAGAAGAAACAACTTCGGAACCTAATGAAGAAGAACCAACAGTTGTAAACACAGTGACAGATGAGATAATAGATAATCTTACATCAACAGATGATAATATTGTGGAGGTAATGAGAGAAGAATCAGTTGTCATTGGAAAAGAAGTATTTGAAGCTATTATCAACGAAGGGAAAAACATTACATACGGTGTTGTTGATAAGAATAACAAGCTGAAGTACTCATGGTCTTTTTCTCCTAAGCATATTACAGATACGGATAAAACCATGGATTTAACTGTTGAAATCCTTGACACACATGAAAAGGTAGAGAAGAAGCTTCAGAAGGAAGAACCATTATATATTGAATTTAAGCATCATGGAAGTCTCCCGGGGGATGCGACAATAAAAATACATGTGGGAGATAAGTATGCAGGAGGCGAGAAACTGCAACTTTATTACTATGATGAAGCCCAAGATGTTGTACTAAAGGTTGGAAAAAATTTATTGGCAGTTGATGAAAAAGGATTTATTGAGTTTACAATTTCTCATTGCTCAACGTATTTTGTACTGGAAGAAGCGGAAGCAAATGATTTTAATGAAGCAAATGAAATCCAGTTAGACAAGGAATCACATGACGATATTAATTTCAATATTACAGATACAGAAGAAGAGCAACCGGATATAGAAGATAATAATAAATCGAATCCGACAATATTTATTGTGCTTGGCGTAGTATTAATATTGGTAATTGCAGGGGCAACAGTTTATTTTATATTAAAGAAAAATAGAAAAACTGAGTAAAAAAACGCTGTAGGTTCATAATAACGAATCTACAGCGTTTCTAGTGAGACTGTAATTAATTTTGTGTAAACTA
>JAZQKW010000024.1:0-11625 GCA_045542375.1 Butyrivibrio sp. | reverse complement strand
AAAGCAACTGAAAAAGCAACTGAGAAAGCTACAGAGAAGGCTACTGAAAAGGAAACAGAGGCCTCTACAGAAAAATAATTTTTATTAAAATTTCTTGACATATCTTGGAAATGATGTTAAGATAACCACAACTTAATATTGTGATACTGAAAGTGAGCTTGCGGAGAGCTCACTTTTTTGTTGCGAAATGCAGTATGGAGTTAATTTTTAAGAAAGATGGTGACCGTATGGCAAAAAGAGACGACTACGAAGCTAAAGCTACAGAACTTATTATGCCGATAATTGAGGCTAATAAATTAGAGCTGGTTGACCTTGAATATGTCAAAGAGGGTTCAAGCAAATATCTGAGAGCTTATATAGATAAGCCGGGTGGAGTAACAGTTGAGGATTGTGCAGCTGTTAGCAGACCATTCAGTGACAAGCTTGACGAAGCAGATTTCATTGATGAAGCATATATTCTTGAGGTAAGTTCTCCGGGACTTGGAAGACCTTTTAAGAAGGACAGGGATTATGAACGCAACATTGGTGAAGAAGTTGAACTGAAATTATATAAGCAGATTAATCACATAAAGGATTATGTGGGATTGCTTAAGGATTTCAGTAAAGAAACAGTTACCATTGAACTTGAAAATGGCGAGACAATGGAGATTGACAGACAGAATATAGCAATTATCAGACAAACAATATATTTTTAATGGAGGAATTATAAGAAAATGAACAGCGAATTAATGGAAGCACTTGATGTCTTAGAGAAGGAGAAGAAAATCAGCAAAGAAGTATTAATCGAAGCAATTGAGAATTCACTTCTTACAGCATGCAAGAGTAATTATGGCAAGTCAGATAACTTCACTATTACAATAGACAGAGTGACAGGCGATTACACATTACTTGCAGCTAAGGAAGTAGTTGAAGTGGTTGAAGATGACATTAAGCAGATTAGTCTTGCTAACGCAAAGATGATTAATTCAAAGTATGATATTGGAGACATCGTAAATGTAGATATTAAGACTGCTGAATTCGGAAGAATTGCAGTACAGACAGCGAAGAACGTAATCATCCAGAAGATTAAAGAAGAAGAGAGAAGAGTTCTTTACGAAGATTACTACAGCAAGGAAAAAGATATCGTAACAGGTGTAGTACAGCGTTATGCAGGAAGAAATCTTATTATCAACCTTGGTAGAGCAGATGCTATCCTCAATGAGAACGAAATGGTTAAAGGCGAGAAATATATGCCTAATGACAGAATCAGAGTTTACGTAGTTGAAGTTAAGGATGATAAGAAGGGACCAAGAATTCTTGTATCAAGAACACATCCTGATCTTGTAAAGAGACTTTTTGAAGCTGAGGTAGCAGAACTTAGAGACGGAACAGTTGAGATTAAGAGTATTGCAAGAGAAGCCGGTTCAAGAACTAAGATGGCTGTATGGTCTAACAATCCGGACGTTGATCCTGTTGGAGCATGTGTTGGTGTTAATGGTTCAAGAGTAAATGCTATTGTTAATGAATTAAAGGGCGAAAAAATAGATATAATTAATTGGAGTGAAAATCCTGCAAATCTTATTGAAAACGCACTTAGTCCTGCTAAAGTTGTTTTGGTTGCAGCAGACGAAGAAGAGAATACTGCTCAGGTTATCGTTCCTGATTATCAGTTATCACTTGCAATCGGACGTGAAGGACAGAATGCAAGACTTGCTGCTAAGTTAACAGGATTCAAGATTGATATCAAGAGTGAAACACAGGCAAAGGAATGTGGTCTTTTTGATGAATTTGAATCATATGCTAACGAAGATTATGAATATTCTGACGATGAACAGGAATAAAATAAACAGTTATGACAGGTGTTAAGAAAGTTCCGTTAAGACAATGTGTCGGATGCGGAGAGAACAAGAATAAAAAAGAAATGATACGAATCATAAAGACAGCAGAGGAAGAAATTTTGCTTGATGCAACAGGTAAGAAGAATGGAAGAGGCGCATATATATGTGGCAATTCAGAATGCCTTAATAAAGCAATCAAGAATAAAGGTATCGAAAGATCACTTAAGCACAAAATTCCTGAAACTGTATATGATGAATTATTAAAGGAGATGGAGAAAATTGAAACAAGATAGTGTTTTATCCATGATTGGACTTGCAAAGAGAGCAGGGAAAGTTGTGAGTGGAGAATTTTCTACCGAGAAAGCAATTAAAGAGAAAAAGGCTAAATTAGTTATAGTTTCAGAAGATGCATCTAATAATACTAAGAAACTTTTTAATAATAAATGTGCCTTTTATAAAGTTCCAATAATAATGTATTCAGATAAAGAAAGTATAGGTCATGCATTAGGACAGACAATGAGAACATCAGTTGGAATAATTGATGATAATTTTGCACAGGCCATTATAGAAAAATTTGGAGGTTTGGATTAGCTTAATGAGAGTTCATGAATTAGCAAAAGAATTAAATGTAAATACTAAAGAATTGTTTGAGTTTTTGTCAGCAAGAAATGACAAAATAAAGACATCAAGCAATTCAGTTTCAGAAGATGACATTGCACTTGCTAAGGGTCATTTTCTGAAAAAAGAAGAGAAACCTGTAGTCAAAGAGGTTAAGGAAGAAAAACCGGCAGCAAAAGAGGTTAAAGCAGAAAAAACTGAAACTGCACCGGCACCGGTTAAGAAAAAAATTGTTGCCGTATATAACCCACAGAATAGTGGACGTAAGGATATTAGGGATCAGCAGAAGAGGAATGACAGACAGAATAACAGACCTCAGAATCAGGGAAATAAGCCACCACAGAAACCAATTGACCGTCCACAGGGTATAAGACCACTTGAAAGACCACAGGGTGCAATCAGACCAAGTGACAGAGTCAATGTGACAGATACACCTGAGAAACAGGAAAGACCACAGAGACCACAGGGAGATCGTCCACAGGGAGACAGACCGAATAGACCACAGGGAGACCGTCCGCAGGGAGACAGACCGAATAGACCGCAGGGAGACAGACCGAATAGACCACAGGGAGACCGTCCACAGGGTGATAGACAGGGCAGACCGCAGGGAGACCGTCCATATGGCGACAGACAGGGCAGGCCGCAGGGAGACCGTCCACAGGGTGACAGACAGGGCAGACCACAGGGAGACCGTCCATACGGGGACAGAAATAATCGTCCACAGAATGGAAGAGGAAACGATAGGTTTGGAGGCAAGCCTGAATTTAATAAGGATAAAGATGACAATAATAATGGAAGACGTCAGGAAAGAAATAATTTCAGAAAAGACGACAGAAACAATATGAGTGCTTTTGACGGTGGAGAGGCTCTTAAGGACAGAGAAGCAAAAGAACAGAGAAACAGAGACCGTGAGAACCGTAAGAAAGACAATACTTTCCGTGATAAAGAAGAGAAGATGGAGAACACCAAGGCTCTCGAAAAGAATCTTATGAAGAATAAGAAGAAAGAGGAAGAGGAAGAAACAATCAAGACATTAGTACTTCCTGACACTCTTACAATCAAGGAACTTGCTGACAAGATGAAGATTCAGCCAGCTTCATTGGTTAAGAAGTTATTTATGAAGGGCCAGATAGTTACAATTAATCAGGATATTGATTTTGATACAGCGGAAGAAATTGCTCTTGAATATAACTGTATCTGTGAGCATGAAGTTAAGGTTGATGTAATTGAGGAACTTCTTAGAGAAGAAGAAGAGCCGGAAGATACAATGGTACCAAGACCTCCGGTTGTATGTGTAATGGGACACGTTGACCACGGTAAAACATCACTTCTTGATGCAATCCGTTCTTCTCATGTAACTGAGAAAGAAGCCGGTGGAATTACACAGCATATCGGTGCGTATACAGTAGATGTTAACGGACAGAGAGTAACATTCCTTGATACTCCTGGTCATGAAGCGTTTACTGCAATGAGACTTCGTGGTGCAAAGTCTACAGATATAGCAATTCTCGTAGTAGCAGCAGATGACGGTGTAATGCCTCAGACAATAGAAGCTATTAACCATGCAAAAGCAGCAGGAATTGAAATTGTAGTAGCAATTAATAAGATTGATAAGCCAAGTGCTAATATTGAAAGAGTTAAGCAGGAATTAATCGAGCATGAACTTGTAGCTGAAGACTGGGGTGGAACAACTATTTTCTGTCCTGTATCAGCACATACAGGTGAAGGTATCGATAATCTTCTTGAAATGCTCTTACTTACAGCTGAAATGCGTGAATTAAAGGCTAATCCTAACAGAACAGCAAGAGGACTTGTAATTGAAGCTAAGCTTGATAAGGGTCGTGGACCTGTTGCTACAATCCTTGTTCAGAAGGGTACACTTCACGTTGGTGATTTCATTGCGGTTGGACCATGCCATGGTAAAATCAGAGCAATGTTTGATGATAAGGGAAGAAGAATAACAGAAGCAGGCCCATCAATTCCTGCAGAGATTATCGGACTTAATGATGTTCCTAATGCTGGTGATATTTTCATTTCACCTAAGACAGATAAGGAAGCAAGAGCATTTGCTGAGACATTCATTACAGAAGGAAGAGTAAAACTTCTTGAAGAGACCAAGGCGAAGATGTCTCTTGATGATTTGTTCTCACAGATTCAGGCAGGTAACCTTAAGGAACTTAATATCATTGTTAAAGCTGACGTTCAGGGTTCTGTTGAAGCAGTTAAACAGAGTCTTGTGAAATTATCTAACGAAGAAGTAATCGTTAAGGTTATTCACTCAGGTGTTGGTGCGATTAATGAATCAGACGTTATTTTGGCATCTGCATCTAATGCTATTATTATCGGATTCAACGTAAGACCGGATAATCAGGCAAGAGATATTGCAGAGAGCGAAAATGTTGACCTTAGACTTTACAGAGTAATTTATCAGGCTATAGAAGATGTGGAAGCTGCCATGAAGGGTATGCTTGATCCTAAGTTTGAAGAAAAAGTAATCGGTAAGATTGAAGTTCGTCAGACTTATAAGGCTTCAGGAATCGGTACAATCGCAGGTTCATACGTGCTTGAAGGTATGGTAACAAGAAGTTCATCTGTAAGAGTTACAAGAGATAATGATTTAATCTATGATGGACCAATTGGCTCATTAAAGAGATTTAAAGATGATGCTAAGGAAGTTAAGGCCGGATATGAATGTGGTATCGTTCTTGAGAAGTTCAACGACTTAAGAGAAGGCGATATGATGGAAGCATATATTATGGTTGAAATTCCAAGATAGAGGTGAATATATTGCGTAAAAACAGTATTAAAATGACCAGAATTAATAATGAAGTTTTAAAAGAACTTAGTAACATTATCCGCGGAGAAATCAAGGATCCAAGAATTAATCCGATGACTTCTGTTGTAGCGGTAGATGTTGCTCCGGATTTAAAGACATGTAAGGCATATGTAAGTGTTCTGGGAGATGTTGAATCTCAGCAGAACACAATCAAGGGCCTTAAAAGTGCAGTAGGATATATCCGTACGCTGCTTGCTAAGAATCTTAACTTAAGAAATACACCGGAGATTATTTTTGTACTTGACCAGTCCATTGAATATGGTGTTAATATGTCAAGACTAATTGATGAGGTTAACGGAAATGATTAATTCTATTGATGAAATTTTATCAGGAGCAGTTAACGTAGGAATTACAGGTCATGTAAGGCCTGACGGTGACTGCGTAGGTTCCACATTGGGACTGTATAATTATATTATAAAAAATTATCCGGATATTAATGCAACAGTTTATCTTGAACCATTTGAAAAGCATTTTATGTACATCAATGGTTCAGATAAGGTTGTAAGCAAGGTTGAGTCACCGGTTAAGCATGATTTGTTTTTTGTGCTTGATTGCGGCGATTTAAACAGGGTGGCAGAATTTGTGCGTCCTCTGATTGAACAGGCTGACCGCACCGTATGTATTGACCACCATATGTGTAATATGGCTTTTGCTGATGTTAATCATGTACTGCCTAAGATAAGCTCTACATGCGAGGTGCTTTATGAGCTTTTTGATGGAGACAAGGTTGACAAGATAATAGCAGAACCTATATATACCGGAATAATTCATGATACAGGTGTACTTAAGTATCAGGCAACCACCAGAAGAACAATGGAAATTGCAGGTGCTCTGATAGATACCGGAATCGATTTCACGGCAATAATTGATGATACATTTTTCAGAAAGACATACATCCAGAATTACCTTCTGGGAATGGCGCTTATTAACAGCAGACTTCATCTTGATGGAAAGGTTATAAGCTCATATATGCCACTTGAGACTCTTGAAGAATACAATGTTCCGGGAAGAGATTTAGGAGGAGTGATTGACCAGCTTCGTTTTACTGAAGGCGTTGAAGTTGCAATATTTTTATATGAACTTCCGGACCACAGCATTAAAGCAAGCCTCAGGTCAGTAAATTATATTGATGTCAATGCCGTAGCCAACGAATTTGGCGGTGGAGGACACATAAGAGCTGCCGGCTTTACCATAAAAGGTGAGGCAGAAGATATCCTTAATAGGATAATTGAAGAAATTAAAAAACAGGATTAAATATATGTATAACGGAATTATTAACGTATATAAAGAAGCCGGTTTTACATCCCACGATGTTGTTGCAAAACTTCGTGGGATTTTAAAACAGAAAAAAATAGGACATACAGGGACTCTTGACCCGGATGCAACCGGCGTTTTGCCGGTGTGCCTTGGTAATGCTACCAAGCTTTGTGATATGTTAACGGATAAAAGTAAGGAATATCGTGCAGAAATGTTACTTGGTACTGCAACAGATACGGAGGATGTTTCAGGTAAAGTACTTGGGATAAAAGAAGTTAATGTTACCGAAGAAGAAATAAGGGACATAATTATGTCTTTTGTAGGAAAGTATGACCAGATACCTCCTATGTATTCTGCTTTAAAAGTTAACGGTCAGAAATTATGCGACCTTGCAAGGGAAGGCATTGTGATTGAGCGAAAACCACGAAGCGTAAATATAATAAGCATTGAAATTTTATCTGTAAATCTTCCTAAGGTTGATATGATGATTCATTGCTCAAAAGGGACTTACATAAGGTCTTTGTGCAGGGATATAGGGGAAAAAGCAGGATGTGGTGCCTGTATGAGTTCGTTGATAAGAACAAGAGTTGGTGTATGTACACTTGAAAAGGCATATAAACTTTCAGAAATAGAAGCGTTAGTTAAGTCAGACAGTGTGTCTGATATAATAACGCCTACAGATGATATGTTTCCGGATTATCCTGCAGTAAAAGTCACCGGAAGGAATGAAATGTTTGCCAGAAATGGTAATATATTAAAACTGTCAGATGTTAAGGCTGATATGATAAAAGTCTATCTGTCTGACGGCAGATTTGCAGGAGTATATGGGTATAATTCTGATACAGAGTGTTATAAGCCGGAGAAAATGTTTCTAAGTGAGAATTAACAGATATGGAATATATAAGAACTGAAGAATTTAATATTGATTATCCCACAGTTGTCACATTTGGAAAGTTTGACGGAATACACAAGGGACATAAGATTCTGATAGAAGAGGCAAAAAAAATAGCTGTCAGAGAAGGTGTTAAAGTTGTGCTGTGTACATTTGATATGTCTGAATGGCTACAATGTAAAATACCTCAGATTTCTCTTGCGGATGAGAGATGCAGAATATGCGAAAATCTTGGAGTAGATGTCCTTTTGGAATATCCATTCAGTGATGATATGGCAGCAATGGAGCCTGAAGAATTTGTAATAGATTTTATAGCAGACAGACTTAGTGCTAAGTATGTTGTAGTGGGAACTGACTGGAGATTTGGGAAAAATCGCAGCGGAAATGTTGATATTTTGTCCTCCCTGCAGGAAAAATACGGCTACAAGGCTGTAATTATGGATAAATTTATGGTTGATAACAGGGAAATCAGCAGTACATGGATTAGAGAAGAAATCAGTACCGGTAATATGGAAAAGGCGGCAGAGCTTCTTGGATATCCATATTCTATATCCGGCAAGGTTTTGCATGGAAATCAGATAGGAAGAACAATAGGATTTCCTACAATTAATTTTGAGCCGGAGGAAGATAAAATTCTTCCGCCATATGGTGCATATGTATCTGAAGCAGTTGTAGATGGCGTTCGTTATAAGGCTGTAACCAATGTGGGGATGAAGCCTACGGTTGCAGGAAACAGAAGTCTTACGGTTGAGACACATATATTGAATTTTGATAAGGATGTATATGATGAATTCCTTGAAGTGTCGTTGTTGCATTTTATCAGGCCGGAGACAAAGTTTGAGTCTTTTGAGGCTTTGAAAAAACAACTTGAATCAGATGTTGAAAATAGTTTGACTTATTAGACTTGTTGTGATAATATATTCAAGGTATATTTTACTAAACCGATGCTCAGGTGCGGGACACTCCGACCTATACCTTAGTGTCAGGTGATTATTAAATTTATTTAGGAGGAATTCATAATGATTTCTACAGAAAAGAAAGCACAGATTATTGCTGAGTATGGAAGAAAGGAAGGAGATACAGGTTCTCCAGAAGTTCAGATCGCATTACTCACAGAAAGAATTAAGGAGCTTACAGAGCACCTTAAGGTTAACCAGAAGGATCACCATTCAAGAAGAGGTCTTCTTAAGATGGTAGGACAGAGAAGAGGATTACTTGAGTACTTAAAGAAAAATGATATTGAAGGATATCGTAATCTTATTGCTCGTTTAGGAATTAGAAAGTAATTTTTAAGATGGGGCGGAGTTTCCGCCCCGTTTTTACTGTCAGGTACTTAGTATGAAAGATGTACGGGACCACTGAAAAGGACATAAGTTGTATGATTTGTGTTTTTTTCAGTAGTTTCGGTATCTTTCATATAAAATAAATTATATCGCCCAAGGCGAAAGGAGAAAGATATGTTTAAAAGTTTTAGTATGGAATTAGCCGGCAGAACTCTTACAGTTGACGTAGACAGAGTTGCTAAGCAGGCTAATGGTGCAGCATTTATGCACTATGGAGATACAGTTGTATTATCTACAGCAACTGCATCAGAGAAGCCAAGAGACGGAATCGATTTCTTCCCTCTCAGTGTTGAATATGAAGAGAAGTTATATGCCGTAGGAAAGATTCCTGGAGGATTTAACAAGAGAGAAGGAAAGGCATCTGAGAATGCAATCCTTACATCAAGAGTTATTGACCGTCCAATGAGACCATTATTCCCTAAGGATTACAGAAATGATGTAACTATCAACAACCTTGTAATGTCAGTTGACCCTGAGTGCAGTCCTGAATTAACAGCTATGTTAGGTTCAGCAATTTCAGTTGCTATTTCTGATATTCCATTTGACGGACCATGTGCTACTACACAGGTAGGTCTTATTAACGGTGAATTTATCATCAACCCATCAGGAGAGCAGATGGCGGTTTCTGACCTTAAGTTAACAGTTGCTTCAACTAAGGAAAAGGTTATCATGATTGAAGCAGGTGCTAACGAAGTTCCTGAAGCTCAGATGATTGAAGCTATTTACAAGGCACACGAAGTTAACCAGCAGATTATTGAATTTATTGATAAAATCGTAGCAGAATGCGGAAAGCCTAAGCATGAGTACACAAGCTGTGCTGTTCCAGAAGAATTATTTGCTGCAATTAAGGAAATTGTAACTCCAGAGCAGATGGAAGAAGCAGTTTTCACAGATGAGAAGCAGGTTCGTGAAGAGAACATCAGACAGATTACAGCTAAGCTTGAAGAGGCATTTGCTGATAATGAAGAATGGCTTGCAGTATTATCAGAAGCTATTTACCAGTATCAGAAGAAGACAGTTCGTAAGATGATTCTTAAGGACCATAAGAGACCTGATGGACGTGAGATTACACAGATTCGTCCGCTTGCTGCTGAAGTTGATATCATTCCTAGAGTACATGGTTCAGCTATGTTTACTCGTGGACAGACACAGATCTGTAACGTATGTACACTTGCTCCACTTTCTGATGCACAGAAGATTGATGGTCTTAACGATCAGGAGACAAGTAAGAGATATATGCACCACTATAATTTCCCTGCATATTCAGTAGGAGAGACTAAGGTTTCAAGAGGTCCTGGACGTCGTGAAATTGGACATGGTGCCCTTGCAGAAAGAGCACTTCTTCCTGTACTTCCATCAGAAGAAGAGTTCCCATATGCAATCAGAACAGTATCAGAGACATTTGAATCTAACGGTTCTACATCAATGGCTTCAACATGTTCATCATGTATGTCATTAATGGCTGCAGGTGTTCCTATTAAGAAGATGGTAGCCGGAATTTCATGTGGTCTTGTAACAGGTGATGCTGATGAAGATTTCGTATTATTAACAGATATTCAGGGACTCGAAGATTTCTTCGGAGATATGGACTTCAAGGTAACAGGTACAGAAGATGGTATCACAGCTATCCAGATGGATATTAAGATTCACGGTCTTACAAGAGATATCGTTGAAGGTGCTATCGCAAGATGTAGAGAAGCAAGAATGTTCATTATGGATACATGTATGAAGCCTGCTATTGCTGAACCTCGTAAGGAAGTTGGCAAGTATGCTCCTAAGATTATCCAGATTCAGATTGACCCTGCTAAGATTGGTGATGTTGTCGGACAGAGAGGTAAGACAATCAATGCTATTATCGATGAGACAGGTGTTAAGATTGATATTACAGATGATGGTGCAGTATCAGTATGTGGTACAGACGCAGCTTCAATGGATAAGGCAATCAAGTACATCAAGACTATCGTTACTGATTACGAAGAAGGTGTTGTATTCGAAGGTAAAGTAACAAGCATCAAGGAGTTTGGTGCATTTATCGAGTTCGCACCTGGCAAAGAAGGAATGGTTCACATTTCTAAGATTTGCAAAGAAAGAATTGAGCATGTAGAAGATGTTCTTACACTTGGTGATACAGTTAAGTGTGTATGCATGGGTAAGGATAAGATGGGAAGATACAGCTTCAGCATCAAAGACTACAAGCCAGAAGAGAACTAAAATCCGGAGGTCGCTATGTCAGGACATTCAAAATTTGCCAATATTAAGCATAAGAAAGAAAAAAATGACGCTGCTAAGGGTAAAATCTTTACAAGACTTGGTAAGGAACTTATGGTTGCCGTTAAAGAAGGCGGACCGGACCCTAACAACAACAGCAAACTTCGTGATGTAATTGCCAAAGCAAAATCCAACAATATGCCTAACGATACTATCGAAAGAAGTATCAAGAAGGCTGCCGGCGATGCTAATGCGGCTAACTTTACTGCAATCACATATGAAGGATATGGCCCTAACGGAACAGCAATTATTGTTGAGACATTAACAGATAACAAGAACAGAACTGCATCTAACGTAAGAAATGCTTTTACTAAGGGTGGCGGTAATGTTGGTACACCGGGTTGTGTGTCATTCATGTTTGATAAAAAAGGACAGATTCTTATTAACAGAGAAGACTGCAAGATGGATGCTGATGAGCTTATGATGGTTGCACTTGATGCAGGCGCAGAAGATTTCAGTGATGAGGATGAAGAAGTATTTGAAATCCTTACTGATCCGGATAGCTGCGGTGCTGTAAGAGAAGCCTTAGAGGCTGCAGGTATTACACCTGACCAGGCAGAGGTTACAATGATTCCTCAGACTTGGGTTGAGCTT
>JAZQKW010000023.1:0-4076 GCA_045542375.1 Butyrivibrio sp. | reverse complement strand
ATAAGTGAGCCATGAAGTGCAATGTCCATAGGTATCTTATCGCCCATTCTGTAATCACAGAGAATTACATTAGATTCGTTGATAATCACTTCATCTCCTACTGTTCTTACAGCGTTATGATCACCATATTTAAGTGCAAGCATGGATGTAAGTACTTTAGTTGTACTTGCAGGATACTGCTTCTTATGAGGATTTTTCATAAAAAGAACCTTTCCGGTACTTGCATCAATTAAAAGTGCGGACTCTGAAAATAATTCCTCGCTGCCATCACTGTTAAATTCATTCTCTCCTATTACAGCTATATCAGCCGCAAAACCATCTGTATAAGTCAATGGTACTTCAGCATAAATATCATTATTACTGTCTGTAGTGACACTGTATTCGTTAGCTAACACTCCGTCATCTTCCTTCTTACAGCCACAAAAAGAAACCATAACAAGAATTACGGATAGTAAAATTATAGTATATTTTTTCATTGTTTCCTCTTACTTAAAAATGTCTCGCCAGTCCAAATCTCCTCTGTCAAGTGCCTTAATCAAAAGCTCTGCAGTTGCAAGATTAGTTGCAAGTGGAATATTATGGACATCACAAAGGTGCAAAATATTAGTAACATCAGGTTCATGTGAACGCCTTGTAAGGGGATCACGAAGAAAAATAACCATATCAAGTTCATTGGTCTCAATCTGAGAGCCAAGCTGCTGTTCTCCACCAAGATGACCTGCCAGATATTTCTTAACCGTCAGGTTGGTTACCTCTTCAATCAATCTTCCTGTTGTACCTGTTGCATACAAATCATGCTTATTGAGAATACCTCTATAAGCTATACAAAAATTCTGCATGAGTTTTTTCTTGGAATCATGTGCAATTAAACCTATGTTCATTCATTGCCTCCTCTAATGACAATTTTTTGGTCATTCTCACACTTAATACCAGTCCTACCCCTGAGTACATGGTGATGAGCGAACTCAAACCATAACTTACAAAAGGTAATGGAATACCTGTATTAGGAAGCAGCGAAGTTACAACTCCAATATTAATAAATGTCTGGAAGGTGGTAATCGCCGCCACTCCAAAACATATTATTTTACCGGGCATATCTACTGCCCTGCTTCCGGTAAGAATACTTTCAATTGTTATTAATAAAAGCAGTCCTATTACAATACAACTGCCAATAAATCCCATTTCTTCACCAACTATGGCAAAAATAAAGTCAGTCTGAGGTTCCGCAATATAATTACCATTCTTAACTGAGTCAGCACTGTCGTTATACAGACCTTTTCCATATAACTGTCCTGAACCAATTGCCATTTCAGCATTATTCTGCTGATATCTCAGGTCATCATATTCATCCGGATTAAGGAATGCCATAATACGGTTAAGCTGATAACCCTTTAACAATTTCTGATTAGGCGACTGAATATATACCAATCCGGCAACAATAATCGGTACAAGAACAGCTAATATAATACCAAACTTCTTATAACTGAAGCCTGATATAAAAAGCGCTGTTATAAATAATACCGTAATAAGAATTGTGGTGGATAAATCAGGTTCTCTTATGACAAGCAAAAGTGGAATAAGCGTTAGAGGAAGTGTGAGAAAAAATCTCTTCCACTTCTTAACATTATCCGGATTATTGCCATACAGCCATGCCCAGAACAGAATCATTAATATCTTGGCAAATTCAGAAGGCTGTATATTAAATCCTGCCACAAGCGGAATCCATCTTCTGGCACCATTTACTTCTCTTCCAATTCCCGGAACAAGTACGGCTAATAAAAGCATTATACATATACCGTACTCAACCCAATGCAGCTTCAAAATAACACGATAATCAAGCATTGACAATGCCATCATAATAACAATGCCAAGGCTTAATCCAATAAACTGTTTAATTTCATAACGTTCTCCGGGTGCGGCACTTCCAATTACAACAATACCAAGCAACGTAAGTGCAAGTACCCAGAAAATCATTCTGAAATTAAGATATTTAAATTTGAAGCGAAAAAGTTTTATTTTGTTCATATTATTCCAAAATTAATGTGTACTTCTGTTTTTCAAGTCTTTAATTGGAATATTGGCAAATAAAGCCGGTACAGTACCGTTGTTACCTTCAGACTCTGTCTGTGTAATCTGAATATCGAGTCCCTGTACATCAATATCCATATACTTAGATATAACATTAATTATATCATTCTTAATCTGTTCCATAACATCAGGCGAGCAGTTAGCTCTGTCTGATACAAGAAGAAGCTTCAATCTGTCCTTAGCTACGCTTCCGGTGTTCTTCTTCTTGAACATTTCAAATAATCCCATAACGTGACCCCCTATTTATTCTTCTTAAACAATTTTGCAAAGAATCCAGATTTACCGTTCAAGTCAAGCATAGGTACTTCTTCACCGGTAATTCTTCTACAAATATTCATATACGCTTTTCCTGCCATTGTGTCACTTCCTACAAGTGGTTCACCCTGGTTAGTTGAGATAACGATATTCTCATCATCTGGAACAGCACCGATAAGGCTGATTGAAAGAATGTCTACAACATCATCAATTGACATCATATCACCCTTCTTAACCATATCCATACGAATTCTGTTAACAATAAGGTCACTCTTCTTAATCTCATTAGCCTCAAGAAGACCAATGATTCTGTCTGCATCACGAATAGCAGATACTTCAGGTGTAGTTACAACTAAAGCTCTGTCAGCGCCTGCAATAGCATTCTTAAAGCCCTGTTCAATTCCTGCAGGACAGTCAAGAAGTATGTAATCAAATTCTTCCTTAAGTTCTTCAATTAATTTCTGCATCTGTTCAGGTGTTACAGAAGTCTTGTCCCTTGTCTGTGCAGAAGGAAGAAGGTAAAGGTTAGGATATCTCTTATCTTTAATTAATGCCTGCTTAATTCTGCAGTTACCTTCAACAACGTCTACAAGGTTATATACGATTCTATTCTCAAGACCCATAACAACGTCAAGATTTCTTAATCCGATATCCGTATCAATTAAAACAACTTTCTTATTTAACTTAGCTAAACCGGTACCAACGTTAGCAGATGTGGTTGTCTTACCAACACCACCTTTTCCGGATGTAACAACTATTACTTCACTCATTCAAATATTCCTCCAAAAAAATAATACTATACTATTATGCAAGTTTTTCTCAGTTAAATCAACAAAAATTTTAACTTTTTTAAAAATAATTTACAATCTAATATCATCAAGAGTACCTTTATCAAGTTTCTCAATGTATATATTATTGTCATCTACAAAGGCAATCATGGTTCCCTGACCGATTTTCTCAGGCTTTCCTGTGTTATTATTGCTTCTTGCGATTGTATCACCAATTCTTATCTGTATAGGTGCCATCTCAAGCGCAACAACAAATGCATCCTCATTACCATTAGCACCCGCATATACATTTCCTTTTAAAGAACCAAGGATGATAACATTTCCTTTAGCAATAACCTTTGCCCCCGGATTAACATCACCTAAAATAATTATGCTGCTTTCAGACTCAAGCATCTGGCCGGAACGAAGTGTCCCCTTGTAAAACTGTCCGGTCTGTGAAGATAATTCTTCTAACTTCTCCTCTACAGCCTTCTTGAAATACTGTTCTCTCATAGCATCATTGTCAATTACACACACAATATTAAGGTCTGAGTGTTCTGCAATGAGATTAAGTATTTCCTGCTCTTCTCCTGTAGATAATTTACGACCTTCAAAAGAAATAGCCATACTTGCTTTATCAAAAAATTTTGAAGCACTTTTAAATTTGTCAATAAGGTCCTGTTTTAACTGTTCAAATGAAACATCTTTGTCCAGAACAACGACTATTCCGTACTTGTTTCCTTTAATTATAACCGAATTATTCAAATTCAAATCCTCCTATTCATTAATAATTACATTGGTATCTGTATCAAAAAATACTGATTGTGGCACATCTACACCATAATAGCATGAAAGTGCATAATATCCCATAATACCGGCATTAGCGGCAGCATACGCATACGGAAGCATTACTGATGTTACAATATCCGGCTTTCCATTTTCATCCTGTGTAAACATAATATAACA
>JAZQKW010000022.1:0-4361 GCA_045542375.1 Butyrivibrio sp. | reverse complement strand
TGTAGTGATTTTTGTGGAGGGCACCTTATATGAGAGACGATACACATAAGGATAAGAATATAAGCATTGAAGCTAAGGTTAATGAAGGCATTAGACTTGCACTGGGATATACAGATTGTGAGGATGCTATTAATGCATATATTAAATATATAGGAGAATTGTTGCAGGCTGACAGAACATATATTTTTGAGAAGAATGAGAAATTTCAAGACTGTAACACTTATGAATGGGTTGCTGATGGTGTGACTCCTGAGATGGACAGTCTTCAGGAACTTGAACATGAAATATGCAGGGAATGGTATGAGAGTTTCGAAGATAATGAATGTATTATAATTCGTAATGTAGAGGATATTAAGAATACTAATCCTAACCAATATGAAGTATTGGCAAGACAGAATATTCAGTCACTTGTTGCAGCTCCACTGTATGATGAAGGCAGAGTTATAGGCTTTTACGGAGTTGATAACTTTAAGGCTGACACAGCGGAATGGACATCTGATATTCTGAAGTTTATGTCATATTTTATTGTGTCCTGCATTAAGAGACGTGAGCTTATTAAGGAACTGCTTGAAGCAGGCGCACATGACCACCTGACGGGACTTGGTAACAGATATTCTTTTAACAGACAGATTGAGAGATGGAATAAATCTGACAACATAGTATGTGTGGTACTTGATGTTAATAATCTGAAGCTGTGCAATGACAGATATGGACATGAGGAAGGTGACAGACTTATTAAGGATGCAGCCTACTGCATCAGTTCATCTTTTGGTAAGATTGGAAAGTGCTTTAGAGTAGGTGGAGATGAGTTTTACGTACTGATAAAGAACTGCGATAGTAGCGTAGTTAAGCAGAAGGAAACGGAATTTGCCAGACTTATCGAGGAAGCTAATGTTGGAAGAAAGACTAGACTTTCTATTGCATACGGATATCGTATGAGAGAGTCGGGTGAGGCAATTGAACATCTTGTTAACAGAAGTGATGAAGCAATGTACGAGATGAAGTATAGAATGAAACAGCAGTTTCCGGTGTACTGCGAGGAACGTCTTAAGAATTACCGAATGGTACTTGAGATTCTCAGCAAGAGTACTGATGACTATATGTATATGTTTGATGTTACCAAGGGAGAGAGTCATTTCTTTGGCGATGTGAGCAAGCGTTTTCCAATGTGCGATAACGGCAGACCAACTGTAAGCCTTGAAGAACTGTTTTCTATTGTACATCCGGATGATGTACAGGAGCTTCAGGCGGATTTTATGAAGCTTGGAACAGGAGAAAGCATGGTTCACAATATGAACTACAGATGGGTTAACCGTGACGGGGAACCTGTGTGGATTAACTGTCGTGGTAAAGTTATCAACGATGACAAGGGCAAGCCATTTGTTATGATTGGTCGAGTATCAGATACGGCTCTTAAATATATGGTGAATCTTCTTACTGGACTTTTCAATGAAAGTAAGTATTTTAAGGATATGAACAGCATAATTGCTTCCGGGAACACAGGACATCTGCTTTTTATAAGAATTAATGACCTTAACAATATTAACCTTCAGAATGGAAGAGAATATGGAGATAAGATAATTAAGAATCTTGCACTTGTTCTTGAAATTGTTGCCAAGAAACACAAGATGTATCATATGGAAAGCGTATATTTCTGTGTATGTCTTGATGGCAGCAGCAAGGAAGATGTACAGGAATTATACAATAAGATTATTGAGAAGAAGTATAACGTATATACAACTGTTGCATGTGCGGTACCTTATGGACCGGATTCAGATGAGAACAGATTATTTGCATATGGTAAACAGACAATGCTTCAGGCTCAGCTTAGTGGAGATTCCTATGAAGAGGTGTTTTTTACCTCTGCGGATAAATAATATCAATAAAAGTGATTAAATTTAATCATTGTATTAATAGGGGTATGTGATAAAATATCAATAGTATTGAAATATTTTATTATTTTAGAACGGAAGAGGTATTATGAAGAATTTTAATAAATATGAGAGACAATATTTTATGCCACCTGTCTGTGAATATGACTGGGCTAAGAAGGAATATATTGAGAAAGCTCCTATCTGGTGTTCAGTTGACTTAAGAGATGGTAATCAGGCACTTATTGAGCCAATGAGTCTTGATGAGAAACTTGAGTTCTTCCAGATGCTTGTGGATATTGGATTTAAAGAAATTGAAGTAGGATTTCCTGCTGCATCAGAGACAGAATATATTTTTATGAGAACTCTTATTGAAAGAGATATGATTCCTGATGATGTGACAGTTCAGGTGCTTACACAGGCGAGAGAGCACATTATCAGAAAGACCTTTGAGGCTGTTAAAGGTGCTCCTCATGCGGTAATTCACCTGTATAATTCTACATCTGTAGCACAGCGTGAGCAGGTATTCCGTAAGGATAAGGAACAGATTAAGGAACTTGCCATTGAAGGGGCAAAATTACTTAAGCAGCTTGCAGATGAGACAGAAGGCAATTTTTCTTTTGAATATAGCCCTGAAAGCTTTCATGGTACAGAGGTTGACTATGCAGTAGAAGTGTGTAATGCGGTTCTTGATGTATGGCAGCCATCTAAGGATAATAAGGCGATAATCAATATCCCTGCTACAGTTGAGACTGCTATGCCTCATGTATTTGCAACGCAGATTGAATATGTAAGCAAGAATCTTAAATATCGCGACAATGTAATTCTCAGTCTTCATCCTCATAATGACAGAGGATGTGCCGTAAGTGATGCAGAACTTGGATTACTTGCAGGTGGAGACAGAATCGAAGGTACTTTGTTTGGTAACGGTGAGAGAACCGGTAATGTGGATATTATATCAGTAGCGATGAATATGTATTCATATGGTATTGATCCGGAACTTGATTTTTCTAATATGAATTATATCAGGGAGAAGTATGAGAGACTTACAAGAATGCCGGTATATGCGAGACAGCCGTATGCAGGTGATCTTGTGTTCTCAGCCTTTTCAGGTTCACATCAGGATGCTATTTCCAAGGGTATGGACTGGCGTAAGGAAAAAGAAAGTAAGACATGGACCGTACCATATCTTCCTATTGACCCTGTGGATGTCGGACGTACATATGATTCTGACGTAATCCGTATTAACAGCCAGTCAGGTAAGGGTGGAATCAGCTATATTCTCAAGCAGAATTTCAGTATTTCACTTCCTGAGAAGATGCGTGAAGAGGTTGGATATGCAGTTAAGCAGGTATCTGACGAAGAACATAAAGAATTATCACCACAGTGGGTATATGAGATTTTTGAAAGTCAGTATATAGATAATATGCCTATTTTCAGAATAACTGAAAGCCATTTCAAGCAGAATGATGGAATTATGGCAGAGGTTACAATTCAGTGTGGCGAGAAGAAGACAATTGTAGATGCTAACGGTAACGGACGTCTCGATGCAGTAAGTAACACAATTAAGCAGTATTTTGGCATTAGCTATGAGCTTACAACCTATGAAGAGCATGCTCTTTCTAACGGCTCATCTTCTAAGGCGATGGCGTATGTGGGAATTACCTGTGATGGCAAGATGTACTGGGGTGCAGGTATGGATGAGGATATTATTAAAGCATCTATTCATGCATTGGTTGTTGCCGTTAATAAGCTGGTTGCAATTAAGAACAGTGACAAGAATGGTGATGACAGACTTGTGACAATGCTTAATTTTATACAGGCTAATTACCAGAATATTACACTTGAAGAGATGGCGACTAAGTTCAATCTTTCTGAGCCATATATTTCTAAGTATATTAAGGATAAATCCGGCAAGACTTTTGGTGAGCATGTTGTACATATCAGAATGAAGAAAGCAAAATCACTTCTTAGAAACGGTAATATGACTGTTGAAAATATATCTGCAGCTGTTGGTTATCAGAATGTGGAACATTTTAACAGACTGTTTAAGAAAACTTTTGATATGACACCTGTACAGTACCGTAATGCTAACAGATAGAATATAGTGAAAAGCTGTTGTTAAGGCAACAGCTTTTTGTATGTAGGGAGGTGGCTATATGATAAGACCGGCACGCACAGAGGATATTGAAGAATTAAAGAAAATATGGGCTCTGATTTTTGGAGATGAATATGAACTTATAGATAATTTTTTTGACATATTTGAAGAAATTGATACATTGGTATATGAAACAGATGACAGAATTGTGTCCATGCTTTATATGATTAATGCGGAGACATCAACCTACCTGTACGGCCTTGCCACATTGAATGAATACAGGGGAAGAGGATATATGGGGAAGCTGATTGAATATGCACTTAATAAAGTTTCAGGGAAAGAATATATATTCCTTATGCCGGCAGAGGAAAGCCTTTACGGATATTATGAGA
>JAZQKW010000021.1:0-24180 GCA_045542375.1 Butyrivibrio sp. | reverse complement strand
CCCTACAGAATGCTGAGAACCCTATGGTTTTGGGCATTTTTTTATATACTAACTAAGGAGGATTAATATGCCGGGATTTTTTTCTGTATTTTTTGTAATTGTAACCCTTATGGTTTTGAGTATGTTTGTATTTGCCTTTATTACAATGTTTAGGCAGCATCACCGAGATAAGAACTCACCACGACTTACTGTTGATGCTACTGTCATTGGTAAACGTATTGATGTATCTACATATCACCATTCAGATGCAAGATCAACAACTGATTATTACATTACCTTTCAGGTAGAAAGCGGTGATCGTTTTGAGCTTATGGTTGCAGATGATATCTATGGACTTATTATAGAGGGTGACAGCGGAAAACTTACTTTCCAAGGCTCACGAATGCTTTCATTTGACAGGACATAAAACTTTAGGGTGACATACTCAATTGTATGCCACCCTTTTTTTACATAAAATCAAAAAGTGAAAGCTGATTTCGTTCAGAAAGTCCCGTAAGTATACCAAGTTCAACCATTAATGATGCACTTGTCTTAGGAACCTTAGCTTTTGATATGAAATCTTCAACTGATAGAAACTTACCATTCTTAGCTGCTTCATATATACCATCAGCCGCTGCTTCTCCAAGTCCATCAATGGATTTGAATGGCGGAAGCAGCTTTCCATCTATTATCTGAAAATTTCTTGAATGAGAACGATATAAGTCAATCGGCATAAACTCAAAGCCTCTTGCATACATTTCCTGCACTATTCTCATATCCTTTAACTGTCCCTGTTGTTTATTACTGAGAGCATCTCCCATCTGTCTGTAATCTTCTATATGCTTGTCTAATTTGTCTTTACCAAAACACATAAGCTCATAAGAAAAATCATCTGCACGAATACTAAAATATGAGGCATAGTATTCAAGCGGGAAAAACACCTTACAATATGCGATTCTCCATGCCATCATTACATAAGCTGCTGCATGGGCTTTCGGGAACATATATTTAATTTTCTTGCAGGACCATATGTACCAGTCAGGAACACCTGCCCCTTCCATAAGTGCTTCCCAGTCAGGGGTAAGTCCTTTTCCTTTTCGGACTGATTCCATTATTTTGAAGGATACGCCTGCTTCTATTCCCATATTGATAAGATAGGTCATAATATCATCTCGGGTACAGATTGCTGTTGAAATCGTAGCCTTTCCTTCTTCAATCAAGGTCTGTGCATTACCAAGCCATACGTCCGTTCCATGAGAAAGTCCGGCAATTCTGACAAGATCAGAAAAATGCTGCGGCTTAGTATCAATAAGCATCTGCATGGCAAAATCCGTACCAAATTCCGGTATTCCAAGACATCCCAACGCAGTTCCCCCAATATCCTCCGGTTTAATCTTTAAAGCCTCCGTACTTTGAAAAAGTGACATAACCTCCGGATTATCCAGTGGAATTGTTGTAGGGTCCATTTTAGTAAGATCCTGAAGCATTCTAATCATGGTCGGATCATCATGTCCCAGAATATCAAGCTTCAGAAGATTGTGGTCAATGCTATGATAATCGAAATGCGTGGTAACAATATTGGTTGTCATATCATTAGCCGGATGCTGGATTGGTGTAAAAGAATGAATCTCTTCACCATACGGTAATACAATAATTCCACCCGGATGCTGACCCGTAGAGCGCTTAACACCTACACCTCCGGCAACAATTCTATTAATCTCACAATCTCTTTTTCGCTCACCCTTTTCCTCGAAATACTTTTTTACATATCCATATACAGTTTTATCAGCCAGTGTTCCTACCGTTCCTGCTTTAAAGGTCTGACCTTCACCAAAAATAACCTCTGTATATGCATGAGCCTTTGCCTGATATTCACCTGAGAAGTTAAGGTCAATATCCGGCTCTTTATCTCCATTAAATCCAAGGAATGTCTCAAAAGGAATATCGAAGCCTTCTTTGTTAAGTGCGTGACCGCATTTTGGACATATTTTATCTGGCATATCACATCCGGCACCCCCGGCAAATGCTCTTACCTCCGGTGATTCAAAATCAACATAATAACACTCAGGACACAGATAGTGAGGACTAAGTGGATTAACCTCCGTAATTCCTGACATTGTGGCAACAAAGGATGAACCTACGGAACCTCGTGAACCAACCAGGTATCCATCCTCATTAGACTTCCATACAAGCTTCTGTGCTATTATGTACATAACGGAATATCCGTTGGAAATAATTGAATTAAGCTCTTTATCAAGTCTTGACTTCACTATATCAGGGAGCACCGGTCCGTATATTTCATGAGCTTTATCGTAGCAAATCTGTCTTAAATTCTCGTCACTATTCTCTATTACAGGCGGACATTTATCTGGTCTTACAGGCTCAATATATTCGCACATATCAGCAATAAGCCTTGTATTGGTAACTACAATCTCGTACGCCTTGTCCTCCGGAAGATATGAAAATTCTTTTAACATCTCCTCAGTTGTCCTAAGATACAATGGTGCCTGATTATCCGCATCATCGAAGCCCTGACCTGTCATAATAATTCTTCTGTATATCTCATCCTCAGGATTAAGGAAATGCACATCACAGGTAGCAACAACAGGCTTATGAAATTCTTCCCCAAGTGCTATAATTCTTTTATTAATTTCAATAATATCATCATAACTCTTAATCTGTGGAATCTTCTCCGATTCAATCATAAACCGGTTATTTCCAAGAGGCTGTATTTCAAGATAGTCGTAATATCTTGCCAGTCTTGATATTTCTTCATAAGTTCCACCATTCAAAATAGCCTGATACAATTCTCCCGCCTCACATGCTGAGCCTACTATAAGCCCATCCCTGTATTTCTCAAGTTCACTCTTAGGAATCCTTGGTCTTCTGTTATAATAAGTAAGATGTGACATTGATACAAGTCTGTACAGATTGACCCTTCCCTTTTCAGAATTGGCAAGAATAATTGCGTGATAAGACTTTGCCTTCTTAATTGCATTAACATTGAATTCTTCAATTTCATTAATCATATCAAGATTGCTTATATCCCTCGCCTCAAGTCTTGCAACAAGTACTTTAAATATATCAGCACAGCATTCTGCATCATCAACAGCACGGTGATGATTATTAAGGGTTACCGAAAGTGCCTTAGCAATATGATCAAGGGTGAATTTACCAAGTGCCGGTAATAACGCCCTTGAAAGAGCCACCGTATCAACAACGGTATATTCAACTATTCGGTTAAGAACAGTTTTGGCCTTCTCTCTTATGAAAGACACATCAAAGTCTGCATTGTGTGCAACCAATACAGCACCCTCGCAAAAATCAAGAAACTCTTTTAATACCGGTTCAATTGTTCTTGCATTAACAACCATTGAATCATTGATTCCGGTTAATCTCTCAATATTATAAGGAATAGGTATCTTTGGATTAACAAAGGAAGAATATCTATCCACAACCTTTCTTCCCGATATCTTAACCGCACCTATTTCAATAATGGAATCATTAACCGGAGAAAGTCCTGTAGTCTCTATATCAAAAATTACATACGTATCATCAAAATTCTGCCCCTTCGGGTTAAAAATAATCTTATTTAAGTCATCAACAAGATAGGCTTCAACACCATAAATAATCTTAAACTCTTTATTCTTTAAATCTCTTATTTTGTGATATGCTTCAGTAAAAGACTGTACCGCTCCATGGTCTGTTATGGCAATAGCAGGATGTCCCCATCTTATTGCCTGTTCAATTATGTCACCTGCATCTGACACACCGTCGAGATCACTCATTTTGGTATGACAATGAAGCTCGACTCTCTTTTCAAGTGACATATCCATTCGCTTTACTCTGAAATCCTGTATTTTCATAATACCGGAAACAGAACCAACTGTCAGTTCTCCTGAAAATCGGTCAATTGTTGTAACACCCTTGACTGCAACAAAAGCTTTTTTCTTAATATCCCCTGATATCTCATTATACTGGTCCTCCTGTAAAAATAACTTAACTGTTATACTGTCAGTAAAGTCTGTAATATCGAATATAAGGATAATTTTACCATTTTTAAGAACCCTCATATCCACATTCATAATCTGACCCCTGAATGTAATTTCTCCCATTTCCTGAACAACAGTATCGAGAGTTATTGGTTCGTCAACAAAATCTCTTCCGTAAATAACATCCGGATTGTCTGAACGCTTGGCAGGTCGTCTGAAATCTCTTGGGGTTTCTTTTTTCTCCGTTTTCTCTTCTTTAACAGGCTTCTTATCCTCTTTTTCGGTATTCTCTTCAACTTCAATCTTAGGCGCAGCTTCGCTGTTACTCTTTAATCTGTCGGAAATCTCCTCCACCATACGTTCAACCTTATATTCAGCTTCTCTTATATGACGGCTTTCTTCACGCTCCTCGTATACAACATCAAACTCTAATGTCACGCCAAATTTTTCCTCAAGTACACTTGTAATCATAGTTATAATTTCAGGAGTTCTCTGTCTGGATATAAAATTATCTACTACAATAACCTTAACAACATCATTGTCTTCAAATTCAAATCTGGCCTCTCTCAATATCTGTTCAGATATTTTGTTTCGTTTCCCCAATTCATACAAAATACTATCCGTATATTCTTCCAAAATATTCTTAGCTGTGTACAGGCTGGAAAGTTCAAATCTTTCATATATGATTATTTCCATATCAGAAAAAGGCTTAATCTGACGCTTTATTTCCTGTTCTATTTTGACAATTTTCTCGCGTCCAATAAGCCTGTTTAATCGAATATATATTTTGACGCAGGTCTTTGCTGAATTCATGGTTATATGACTAACCACTGCATCAGCAAGAAATCCTGACAGTTCTTTTGATAAATTTAATGTTGGAAAAGTTTCAAAAAACTTCTTATCTTCCAATTGTATCCCACTCTTTCTTATAACATTTTATCTAATTCTTCTTTCAAAGCAGATAGTAACATATTCTCCGGAACCTTCTTAATTATCTCACCTTTTCTGATTAAAAGTCCTTCTCCATCTCCACCGGCAATTCCCAAATCTGCTTCTCTTGCTTCTCCCGGACCGTTAACCACGCAACCCATTACTGCAACTTTAATATCCAAAGGATATGATTCCACCATGTGTTCAACCTTATCCGCAAGGCTGATAAGGTCTATTCTGGTTCTTCCACAGGTAGGGCACGATACAACTTCTATGCCACCCTTTCTAAGCCCTAAAGTCTTGAGAATCAGCTTTGCAGTCCTTATCTCCTCTACAGGATCTCCTGTAAGAGATACTCTTATGGTATCTCCAATTCCCATATTAAGAATAATGCCCAGACCTACAGAGGATTTAATGTTCCCTGAGTATAATGTGCCTGATTCTGTTATACCTACATGCAGAGGATATTTACACTCTCTTGCAATAAACTCGTGCGCTTTAACACACATCATTACATCAGAGGACTTGATACTTACAACTATGTTGTCATAATCAAGTTCTTCAATAATTCTGACCTTGTCCATTGCACTCTCTACAATGCCTTCTGCTGTAACATGTCCACTGTATTTATCAAGAATTTCTTTCTCAAGTGAGCCACTGTTAACACCTACACGAATAGGAATGTTGCGTTCTTTAGCACAATCCACCACAGCCTTAATTCTGTCATGACTTCCTATATTGCCGGGATTGATTCTAATCTTATCTGCACCATTCTCCATTGCAAGTATTGCCATTCTGTAATCAAAGTGAATATCGGCAACAAGAGGAATTGATATTTCTTTCTTAATTTCTCTGATTGCCTTAGCTGAGGCTTCATCAGGAACAGTACATCTCACAATGTCACACCCTGCATCTGTAAGTCTCTTAATCTGTTCTACAGTTGCCTTGACATCATGTGTTCTTGTATTGGTCATGGACTGAATAAGTACAGGATTACCACCACCAATAATTCTGTCCCCTATTTTGATTATTTTAGTATTATCTCTGTACATTAATCTACCTCTTATCTGAATAATTTAGATATATCATTAAATAAAATAACTACCATCAGCAACATTAAAAGGACTATTCCAACAAAGTGAACCATTCCCTCTTTCTCTTTTGGCACAGGTTTCTTACGAATTGCTTCTATGATAAGGAATACCAGTCGTCCTCCGTCAAGTGCCGGAATAGGCAAAAGATTCATAACACCTAAGTTGGCACTGAGCATAATACACCAATTCATAAGGTTAAGGAATACATAAAAACCACCATCGCTCTTAGATTCTTCAACTACATCTCCAATGGTTGTAACAATACCAACCGGTCCTGCAACATCATCCAGTGAAACATTTCCTGTAATCATAAGACCAAGACTCTTGAATACGGTCTTAATCCAATATCCAACCTGTTTAAATGAATATTTAATAGTTCCAAAAGGCGAACATTTAACTCGCTCTGCTGAAAATGTATATCCATATTCGTAATATTCCTGATACTCCTTAGATGGAGTAAGTTTAATTTCAGTTTCTTTACCTTCTCTGTCAACAATAATAATAAGCTCGTTACCTTCCGAAGCATCAATAAGGTCAGAAACATCCTGTCTGGTATCAACAGCCGTTCCGTTAATTGATAAAATAACATCTCCGGCCATTATTCCTGCTTTATCAGCAGCCCCATCCTCCATAACATCCGTAATTAAAGGCTCTTTAGGATCAATATATACTTCCATCATATACTTGTATCCTTTTATTAACTCAGGAACAAGCGTAGTCTTATATGTCTTCCCGTCTCTTACATACTCAATGTTAAGTGTATCCCCTTCATGGTCATACATGAATAAATTATAATCTCCGAGGAAAGTTATTTTCTTACCATTAATCTTGGTAATATGATCACCTTCCTGTAATCCCGCCTCATATGCCGGAGTTCCCTCTGCAACATGATAAAGAATTGCAGGATCATATCCCTTCATACCAATTAAAAGTACTGAGAATACAAAAGCAAGTATAAAGTTAAAAATAGGACCTGCTGCAATAATCGCAATTCTCTTCCACACAGATACACTGTCAAAAGCACCTTCTGCCTTACTGTCTCCCCCATCTTCACCAAGCATCATGCAGGAGCCGCCAAACAGAAACAGTTTCAGACTGTACATTGTACCTTTTCTGGTAAATTTAATAAGCCTTGGACCCATTCCCAATGAAAATTCAGTAACTGTTACACCGCTTATCTTGGCAACGATAAAATGTCCAAACTCATGAATGATTATAACAACACTCAGAACTAAAAAAGCTAATAAATATTTCATTTCTATAATTCCTTCATATTTCTTAATAATTCATAGGTAGCCTTCTCTGTTTCAAGAACTTCCTCTACGCTTGGATTATCTATATATTGTATGCAATTCATAGCATGTTCTATCATATCTGTTATTGCAAGAAAAGAAATTCTGCCATCAAGAAACATAGGAACTGCATACTCGTTAGCCGCATTAAAAATTGTCGGCATATTACCACCTTTTCTTCCGGCTTCATATGCCAGTCTGAGACCGGCAAATTCCTTCATGTCCGGCTCTTCAAAAGTAATGCTCTTAAGCTTAAAGAAGTCTAACTTCTCATTATTCATAATTCTTCTTTCAGGATAATACAAAGCATACTGTATAGGCAATCTCATATCCGGACATCCAAGCTGTGCAATAATACTTCCGTCAATATATTGCACCATAGAATGTATTATACTCTGTGGTTGTACAATAACCTGTACATCATCAATTTCAACATCAAAAAGCCACTTAGCTTCCATAACTTCAAGTCCCTTGTTAACCATTGTAGCTGAATCAATGGTTATTTTTCTTCCCATGGACCAGTTAGGGTGCTTAAGAGCATCTGCCACAGTCACATTTCTCATCTGTTCTCTGTTAAAGCCTCTAAACGGGCCACCGGATGCAGTCAAAAGAATTTTATCGATTGTCTTTCCATCTTCCCCATTTAATGATTGAAAAATTGCGCTATGTTCACTGTCTACAGGTAAAATTCTAATGTTATATTCTCTTGCCAGTGGCATAATAATATGTCCTGCAGTCACAAGAGTTTCCTTATTGGCAAGAGCAATATCATGTCCGGTTTTAATAGCCTCTATAGTTGGAATAATGCCCATCATTCCCACAACAGCAGTCACAACAATTTCAGCCTCATTATGAGTAGCAACTCTTATAAGCCCTTCCATCCCATGACATACTTCACAAGAGATATCCGATATAAGCAGTTTTAATTCCTTAATATCCTTTTCCTCTGCTACGCAAACAAGCTTTGGTCTGAACTCTCTTACCTGTTCAGCCAAAGCTTTGATATTTCTCCCTGCTGCTAAAGCAACCACTTCGATATCGTTATTAGAACGTACAACATCAAGAGTCTGGGTTCCAATCGAACCAGTAGACCCTAAAATAGATATTTTTTTCATATTCAAGCCTCTTCTATAATATAGGTATTAACAAAGCTGCTCCGGTATATACAATCGGTGCCACAAAAATCATACTGTCAAATCTGTCAAGAATTCCACCATGTCCCGGAATAAGATTACTATAGTCTTTGACATCATAATTTCTCTTAATTGCAGAAGCTGCCAGGTCTCCAAAAATAGAGATAAAAGAACCTGCAGCACATATTATGGCAAATGCCGGTGCAAGTGTCTGATTAATATAATTACCTAATACCAAGCCATATATAGTTCCTATTATAGTCGCACCTAATATTCCTCCGATTGCACCTTCTACAGATTTCTTAGGACTAAGATGCGGGCACAGTTTATGCTTTCCTAATGAAACACCTGTAAAATAAGCACATGTATCTGCAATCCAAGAGCATACAAAAACAAGAATAAAGATAAAAATACCATTTTCCATAATTCTTATTCTGTATATATATGATATTGGAATTGCCACATAAAAAATTCCAAGAATACCGAATGCAGCCTGCTTTGCACGCATTGTTTTGAATGTACATACATACACAAACATAAACAAAATCCCTGCAGCAACACAAAAATAGTCAAGATAATTAAGCTTATCAAACCAAAGCATTGCATAAAAACCTGCTGCTAATGCATATCCGGTAAAACCTAATGCCTTATTATGAATTCCAACCACTCTGTATAATTCAAAAAGCCCCATTCCTGTAATAAAAGCCGCAAGAATAAACATAGTTATTCCGCCTCCGGCAACTGCTCCTACAAGGAGTACAGTCAGAACAGCACCACTTATAATTCTTGTACGCATATGTTATTCCTCCTTAACTCCACCAAATCTTCTGTCTCTCTTATTATATCTTTCCACAGCCTCAATAAGTCTCTTCTTATTAAAATCAGGCCACAAAATCTCCGGAAAATCAAATTCTGCATAAGCACACTGCCATAACAGGAAATTAGATATTCTCTTTTCCCCGCTTGTTCTTATTATTAAGTCAGGATCCGGAGCCCCTTTAGTATCAAGATAGGTTGCAAACATATCTTCATCTATCTCATCAGGATTAGTTCCCTTCTCAATAATATCCTTAGTCATAGTTCGCATTGCTCTTATCATTTCATCCCTTGCACCATAATTAAGGGCAACCTGAAATACAAGCCCGGTATTATTCTTAGTCGCATCCTCAAGTTCATCTATTTTCTGAATAATATCTTCATCAAGTCCATCTCTCTTACCAAGAATTCTTACTTTCATATTATTCTTATTAGCTCGTTTAATACAATTCTTCAAATAGTCTCTAAGTATCTTCATAAGGCCGTCAACTTCAGACTTAGATCTCTTCCAATTCTCTGTTGAAAATACATATACAGTAAGATACTTGATGCCTATTTCATCTGCATCATCACATATATTTTCTAAGACTTTACTTCCCTGAAGGTGTCCTAAATTACGTGGCATAAGACGTTTCTTAGCCCATCTCCCGTTACCGTCAAGAATTATTCCTACATGCTCAGGCACATTAAGTCCCAGCTTTTCATTAAAATTATCCATAAATTATTGTCCCTTGATTGCAATATTCCCCTTAGGATACACCTAAGGGGATAAAAATTATATAGTCATAATTTCTTTTGACTTGTCTTCAACCATCTTATCTACCATTGCTACATACTTATCTGTAAGCTTCTGGATATCAGATTCTGTATTCTTAACCTCGTCTTCTGACATTTCACCACTATTCTTCTTAACTGCATCATTAGCATCTCTTCTGATGTTTCTGATTGCAACCTTAGTGTTCTCGCCTTTTTTCTTAATATCTTTAACGAGTTCTTTTCTTCTGTCCTCTGTAAGCTCAGGGAATACAAGACGAATAACCTTACCGTCATTAGTTGGTGTAAGTCCAAGGTCTGATACAAGGATTGCTTTCTCGATTTCTTTTACAAGGCTTGCTTCCCATGGCTGAATCTGGAGCATTCTTGGTTCTGGAACTGATACATTGGCAACCTGCTGGAATGGTGTAGGTGTTCCATAGTAGTCAACTCTTAATTTATCAAGAATATGTGGGTTAGCACGTCCCGCTCTAATTGTTGCAAAATCTTCTGAAAGTGCATCACATGATTTTGACATTTTCTCTTCGTATAATTTTGTAATTTCGCTCATAAAATCTCTCCTTGTTATATATTATACGGTAACCTTGGTTCCGTTAAAATTGCCATTGTATGTATTGATAATACTATCTTCTTCATTAAGTCCAAATACAACTAAAGGCATTCTGTGCTCCATACACATAACAGATGCAGTCATATCAATAACTGCCAATTTCTTATCAATAACTTCGTCAATTGAAATCTCATCATATTTAACAGCGTTCGGATTAACCTTAGGGTCACTATCGTACACCCCATCAATTGCTTTTGCAAGATAAATAGCCTCTGCATCCATTTCAACAGCTCTTAAAACAATTCCTGTATCAGTTGAAAAATAAGGATGACCTGTTCCACCCGCAAAAAATACAATCGTACCCTTTTCAAAATATGAATTAGCAAGATCCTTAGAGAATAATTCTGTAACCGAACCGCATACAAAAGGTGTAAGAATTGCTGTCTTAAGTCCTGTACTTCTAAACATCTCAGATACATAAATACAATTCATTACCGTAGCTAACATACCAATCTGGTCAGCTTTGGTTCTGTCCATATTCTCACTTGAACGTCCCCTCCAGAAATTACCTCCACCGATAACGATACCAACCTCTGCACCACTATCGTGTATATTCTTAACCTGTCTTGCAATTTCAAGAACTGTTGCTTCATCAAAGCCCGTCTTCTTATCTCCTGCAAGAGCTTCTCCACTAAGTTTTAATAAAATACGTTTCTCTCTCATTACTTAAGCGCTCCAAACCATTTTGTAGGATCATTATCAGAATAACACTGTGATACAACACCTTCAAGTGCTGCTCCCTTGTTAATCTGAACATATTCTGACTTGATGTTACCAAGTAAAATTGCTGTTGAATCAATAATAACCGGTCCATGTACATCAATATCACCTTTTATTGCACCTGCAATAACAGCAGATTTTGCTGACAGATTACCAATAATAACTGTTCCTGAACCAACCTTAACAGACCCTGTACAATTAACATCTCCGTTAACTCTTGCGTTGTTAGAGAAAAACTCAGATGAGCTAGTATTACCTGTTACTGCACCGCTTACAACAAGCTTGCCCTTACATGTAACATTTCCCTCTACTGTTCCAAGTAATTCTATTGAACCATCTGATTCAATGTCACCATTAATCTTAAGTCCTTTAGTAATTATTGTAGTCTCATCTTCATATGAAGTTTCAGGCTCAGCAACAAATTTCTCTTTCACAGGTTCCTTCTTCTCCTTCTTAACAGTTTTCTTCTCTACAGGTGCAGGAGCTTCCTCCACTACCGGAACCGGCTCAACTGCTTCTACCGCTTCTACCGATTCAGAAATGCTGTCAATTTCATCTAAAAGTGTATCAACATCTGCTTCTGTAATCTCTTCTTCAAGTTCTTCACTTAATGTATCTACCATAACGTCATCATCTGATGCATCTGAAGCTACATCATCCATTGCCATCTTAGCTGCATCATCAGTAAGTTCACTTACTGCCTGAGATAAATCCTGTTTAAATTCTTTAAAAAATCCCATTTTCTAATCCTCCTGATTATATATTATGATGTACAGGTACTGTACTGGATGTTATAGGTAAAATTAATGCATTCATTTCTATTAATTTTTCTAATATCTTAGGTGTTGCTTCCAGTGTAGTCTCCTTATATTCAGAGTCATGTAACAAAACCACTGATACATCATTTTTCTCAATTCCGCTAATCACATTATTATATACTTCATCCACGGTTAACACCCTACTGCTACCATCTCCTGATGAAACATTCCAATCATAATACACTGTATTAGTCTTATCAAGATATTTTATAAAAGTGGTAATCGGAAGCTTAGTTACACTATTACTTGAGCCTCCCGGAAATCTGAAAATAAATGGAGTCACACCCGTAACATCCTTAAGATATGTTCTCAAATCTTCAACTTCACTTATAAAATTATCAAGACTTCCGTATACATGTTCATATGTATGAGAATATGTATGCATAGCCAGTGTGTGACCTTCGTTAAGAATTCTTGTATAAGCTGACTCGTACTTCGGATTAGAAATAACAAAAAATGTAACCTTCACACCATATTTCTTAAGTACATTAAGCAACTTGTCCGTGTTCACGCTTGGTCCGTCATCATAGGTAAGATATACAACCTTCCTACCCTCCGCAAGAGCCTGTTCCACCTTTTCTTTGTCAGAAAGTGTGTTCTCATCATCTTTCCGGCTCTCCTCTGTCTCTGCAGGTCTTGTCTCAATTGGCCTTACATAGACAGGACCATCACTTTCAGTTTCTTTATTAACTTCTTGAGTAGGGTTTTCATCTACACCCGCCAACTCACTACTTTCCTGCTCCTTATCTGACACCTCGGAAAGTGCAATCTTTAAATCTGATATCTCGTTACTTAATGAGTTAATTCTGCAGAACAACAGTATACATAATACTGTCGGAAGCAAAATCATTGTAACTACTGTGTATATTATTATTTTCTTATACAGGTTAATACGCTTACGTCTTGCAGCCTGTTCAGAAACTTTATCCTTATCCTGTCCCATTGCATATGCCCTTTCTTGCGTTTTATCAACAAATGCGTAAACATTATAACACAGATAATAGAATAAATGAAGAAATTTTTAATCTTTTTATTAAATTTTAATTTTTTTTATCATAATTATATGATACAATGTCAAGGAAATTATTAACAGGAGGAAATTTAATGTTAGAATTAAAGAATATCACCAAGAATTACGTTTCCGGTGATACCGTTGTAGAAGCATTAAAGGGTATTAATATAAAATTCAGAGAAAATGAATTTGTATCCATCCTTGGACAGTCAGGATGTGGAAAGACCACAATGCTTAACATTATAGGCGGTCTCGACAGATACACAGACGGAGATTTGATTATATCAGGACGTTCTACTAAGGAATATAAGTCAAAGGACTGGGATTCATACCGCAACCACAAGATAGGTTTCGTATTCCAGAGCTATAACTTAATTCCCCACCAGACAGTTCTTGCCAATGTAGAATTAGCTCTTACTTTATCAGGCGTTTCAAAAGCCGAACGAAGAAAGCGTGCTATAGAAGCTCTTGAAAATGTAGGTCTTGGCGATCAATTATACAAGAAGCCTAACCAGATGTCTGGAGGACAGATGCAACGAGTTGCCATTGCAAGAGCTCTCGTTAACAATCCTGACATCATTTTGGCAGATGAACCTACTGGAGCCCTTGATTCAGAGACCAGTGTTCAGATAATGAATATTTTGAGAAAAATATCTTCTGACAAGCTCATTATCATGGTTACCCATAATGGTGAACTCGCTGAAGAATATTCAAGCCGAATAATCAAACTCCTTGATGGTAAGGTTATTGATGATTCCAATCCATATGAAGGAGATATTAAGGAATCAGAATCAAAAGAGACCGAACCGAAAAAGACTCGCAAGAAAAAAGAAAAAGTATCTATGTCATACGGTACTGCTCTTTCTTTAAGTTTTAAGAATCTTCTTACTAAAAAGGGAAGAACATTCCTTACATCCTTTGCAGGAAGTATTGGTATTATAGGTATTGCTCTTATTCTCTCACTGTCGACAGGATTTCAGAATTATATCGACAGAGTACAGGAAGATACAGTTTCCACCTATCCTATATCAATTGAAGATGAAAGCATGGATTTTACAAGTATGATGGAATCCATGATGGGAAAAGCTCCTACTGTTGAAGATAAGGAGGACGGGAAGATTTATGCAAGTCCTATTATCAGTCAGTTGCTTAACACTATGCTCGCTGAGGTTAAGACCAACAACCTTACTGAGCTTATGAATTATTTCAACAGTGAAGACTGTAATATCAATGATTACATACTTGATATCCAGTACCAATATGACATACCACTTAATATATATGCTTCTGATTATTCAGAAGGCATCAACAAAGTTAATCCAAGCACCTTCTATCAGGATGTTCTCGGAATTACAGAGGACACTATGTCATCCACACTGGGCTCAACATTCGGCAATACAGATATGTGGACTCAGATGATAGACAACCGTGAATTACTCGAATCACAATATGATGTAGTAGCCGGTGAATGGCCTGACGAATATAACGAAGTGGTAATCGTTGCAGATAAGAATCACCAGATTACTGACTTTGCCCTTTATGCATTGGGCATTAGAAATTCATCAGAATTAAAAGACCTCCTTATTGATATGGACGCATCTAATTCTCTTGATGACAAACCTTCAAGCTATACATATGACGAATTGTTAGACCTTACATTTAAGCTTGTGCTTCCATCTTCATATTACCAGTATGATGACAGCACTAAGAGTTACAAAGATATGTCATCAAGCGATGCATATGTCAAAAATCTCATTGATAACGGAATTGAAATCAAGGTTTCAGGTATTATCGTTGCAAGCGAAGATGCCGTTGCTACTTCAATAATGGGTACAATCGCATATACTTCTGACCTTGTAGATTACGTTATTGAAGAAACAGCGAAACTGGATATAGTTAAGAATCAGCTTAATGCTCCAACTGTGGATGTGTTTTCTTCACTTCCTTTTGCTGTTGAAGAGATCAAACTCACAATTGATGATGTAATGGCATACATTGCATCGATGCCGGCTGACCAGCAGCAGATGATACAGGGATATATCAAAGATATGACTGAAGAAATGATTATCGAAATGTTCCAGACCAAGATTCAGGAAGTAAGTACTTCTACTTATGAAGGAAATCTTGAAAAATTAGGATATGCCGATAAGAAGGTTCCTTCAAAGATTAATATCTATGCAAAAGATTTTGAATCCAAGGATAAAATATCAGAGATTATTGAAGAATATAACGATAAAGTTACAGCAGAGGGTAAAGAAAGCCTTGCCATCTCTTATACTGATTACATCGGCCTTATGATGTCTTCAATAAGTACAGTAATTAATGCTATCTCTTATGTACTTATTGCATTTGTATCAATTTCACTTGTTGTATCGTCAATAATGATTGGTATAATTACATATATTTCAGTTCTTGAAAGAACTAAGGAAATTGGTATATTAAGAAGTATCGGTGCTTCAAAGCAGGATATCTCAAGAGTATTTAACGCTGAGACAATGATTGTAGGATTAATTTCCGGCGGTCTGGGTATTGGTATAACAATGTTACTTAACATTCCAATTAATATTGTATTAAAGAACATTACCAACCTGTCAATCCGCTCTACCCTTCCAATCCAGGGAGCTGTTATTCTCGTAGTAATAAGCGTATTGCTCACATTGATTGCAGGTCTTATACCTTCAAGGGTTGCATCTAAGAAAGACCCTGTAGAAGCTCTCAGAAGCGAATAAAGTATATACTAAAAGATGCACTTCATTTTATGTGAAGTGCATCTTATATTAATTGTTATTTCTTAAAAATTCAGTTTCTTTTTCTGACAGATATTTAGACATAAACTCTATATTTTCCATAGACAGATACTTTATACATTTCTTAAATTCTATTGAATATGTCTCAACCCACTGAGAAAAAATATCTTTCAAAACATTTTTGTTATACAGACCATTATCGAATGCCTTTATAATTTTATTAAGGTAATCTATAGCAATGTTCTTAGACTTCTCACATTTGGTTACCATCTGTAGGGCTTCTAATATCTTTTTAGATTCCCCTGTAGCAAATACATCAGGAACATTACCTATACCAGCTACAATCTTTTCACAAAGAAATGCCAGACTGTTACTCAATTCAGATATAACATTTTCATCCGGTATGGTTGCCACAAAATCTGCCTTAATCAGCTTATCCGCCAATTTATTCATCTCTAATTGCAACGCATCTCCCGCTCTTTCCCTGTTGTCATAGCCAATAAGCATATAATCAATCGGATATCCCTTACTCTTCCATCCTTCTACTATATCCTTAAATTCTTTCATTGATATTTCAGGGTCTATCGTATACAGTACAGGATTAATCTCTGTAAGAACCTCCATAATCTCATCCGTATAGTATCTCTTTACTGATGTGAATTCATCTAATATTCCCGTATATTCCGTAAAAGCATATTTTATAAACTCCATATCCCGAATCAGCTGTAATTTATCTACCAAATCTGTTTCAGGCATATATGATTCTTTAAATTTTTCAGGTATAGCAAATCTGTCATCCGAAAATACCTTCTCGAATATATCATTTTCTTCGTATTTTGAATATAATGCAATTCCAAGAAGTTTTTCGTATATGTCATTTGGAACTTTTGCCAAATCACGTTCACCAAACATTTTTAGATATCTCAATTTAGCTTCTGCTTCATTAACTGCACTAAGTTCATCCTTCTTATCCAGATACGATATCTTATCAAAATAGCTTAAAAAATCCCATTTTACCGATGTCTTATCTTCTATATACTCCAGTATCTCTTCTGTCAAAACAGCTATATCACTGTTATTTATTACAACATCAGGATACTTCAAATATAATTCTGGATAACATCCCGTGTCTATCACTTTAAGTTCTTTTACTTCTTTAACGGATAATTTTTCTCCTGCAAGCACATATCTGTCATTTTTCTTAGCAGAAAAATCAAATGCTCCGTATTCTGAAATCTTATTCTGTATATTTTCCCATCTTACAAGCAAATCAATATAATATTTATCAATATCATTATGTACAATCACATAATCCATAATTCTGCACCCCCAAGTACATCTATTATTTCCTTAGTAATTCAGAAAAGAGTATCACCCGAAAACCGAATGATACTCTGTTTCTTCTATGAATTATTTATTTAATTCAGCTTTTAACTGTGCTGTAAGAGCAGGAACAATCTTGTTCAAATCTCCTACAATACCATAATCTGCAACGTCAAAGATAGGAGCTGTTTCATCTTTGTTAATAGCAATGATGATGTCAGACTCTTCCATACCTGCTGTATGCTGAATTGCACCTGAAATACCAATAGCAAAGTATACGTTAGGACGAACTGTTTTACCAGTCTGACCTACCTGAAGGTCTCTTGATAACCATCCGTTATCAACAACAGCTCTTGAGCATGATACTGTACCACCGATTACTTCAGCAAGCTCTTCAAGAAGCTTGAAGTTCTCAGCACTTCCAACACCACGTCCGCCTGATACAAGAATCTTAGCTTCTGAAATATCAACTGTTTCAACAA
The DNA here is from genome assembly GCA_045542375.1 of Butyrivibrio sp. Classification (GTDB taxonomy): domain Bacteria; phylum Bacillota; class Clostridia; order Lachnospirales; family Lachnospiraceae; genus Eshraghiella. The sequence continues at coordinate 6,458 of JAZQKW010000021.1, read as the reverse complement.
CAGACTTAACTACTTCAAGAATCTCTACATACTTGTTGTCAGGTGTGAATCCAGGATTGAATTCTACAACATTAGCCTTAGCTCCTTCAATTGGAGCAATCTTCTGCATAACGCCAGGACGAACAGTTGCCATCTGTGGTCTGTTGTATGGGCATGCAATTGTTGCGATTGTGTTACCACCGAATGCAGGACGTGTCATTAATAACTGATTGTGAAGCTGTTCCTGGTTAGGTACTGCTACCAATGGGAAATCACCGATTTCAAGTAATGTACAGTCAGCTGTAAGTCCTGTTGCTACTCTTGCAGATACGCGTGGACCAAGGTCACGACCGATTGCTGTAGCACCTACTAACATAATTTCAGGCTTGAACTCATTGATTACAGATGCAAGTGCATGTGTATATGGTTCAGTTCTGTAATTCTTTAATTCAGAATCGTCAACTACGATAACTTTATCAGCTCCGTACACTGCAAGGCTGTCTGCAAGACCCTTTACATCTGATCCTACTAATACTGCTGTTACGTCAGTATCTAAATCTTTTGCTAAATCTCTCGCTTTTCCAAGTAATTCGAAAGCGATGTTGCTTATCTGATTATCTACCTGTTCAGCGTAGATATATACACCTTTAAATTCTTCTAAAGCCATTTTATTCACCACTTTTCTTTCTTATTAGATTACGTGTTTCTCTTTTAATTTGCCCATGATGTAAGCAACTGACTCGTCAGCTGAATCAAAAGTAACCTTCTCTCCAGCTCCTTTTCTAACCTTATCAGATGCTTTAGCAATCTTAGTAGGAGAACCCTTTAATCCAAGGTTAGCATCGTCAACATCCTTGAGGTCTGCTCTTCCCCATACTGTAATTTCTGCTTCACATGCATCAAAAATTCCACCTGGAGTCATGTAACGTGGCTCGTTTAATTCTGCAAGTGCTGTTACGAGACATGGCATTTTAGCCTTTAATACATGGTATCTGTCTTCGAACTGGCGCTCAACGATTACGCTGTCTCCGTCAATCTTAATATCCTGAGCATAAGAAATTACCGGAAGTCCTAAATGCTCTGAAATCTGTGGTCCAACCTGTGCAGTATCACCATCAATAGCCTGACGACCTGTAATAATAAGGTCATATTCAAGATTTCTTAATGCACCTGCAAGTGTTGTAGATGTTGCCCAAGTATCAGCACCACCTAATACTCTGTCTGTAACAAGGATACCCTTGTCCGCTCCCATGGCAATAGCTTCACGAAGAACATCTTCTGCCTTTGGAAGACCCATTGTAAGTACAGTAACTTCTGCACCGTACTGATCTTTTAATCTAAGTGCTGCTTCAAGACCGGCTTTATCATCCGGATTCATGATTGTAAGCATAGCAGCTCTGTCAAGTGTTCCGTCCGGGTTAAACTTAACTCCGCCTTTAGTATCAGGAACCTGTTTAATACATACTACGATTTTCACGGTTATAACACTCCTTATAGGTTATTTTAATAAATCAGCAGAGATTACCATCTTCTGAACTTCTGAAGTTCCTTCATAGATTTCTGTAATCTTAGCATCGCGCATCATACGTTCTACATCATATTCTCTAATGTATCCGTATCCACCATGTAACTGTACAGCCTTAGTTGTTACTTCCATAGCAACTTCTGCTGCATATAACTTAGCCATTGCTGCTTCTGTAGAGTATACTTTCTTAGTTGCCTTAGCCATTGCTGCCTTGTATACGAGTAACTGAGCTGCTTCAACCTTAGTAGCCATATCAGCAAGCATAAACTGTGTATTCTGCTGAGCTGCGATTGAACGGCCGAACTGTTTTCTTTCTTTTACATAAGCAATTGTTGTCTCTAATGCGCCTTCTGCAATACCAAGAGCCTGAGCAGCGATACCAATACGTCCACCGTCAAGAGTATGCATTGCGATAGGGAAACCTTTGCCCTGCTGTCCAAGAAGATTTTCCTTAGGAATTCTGCAATCCTGGAAAATTAATTCGTATGTTGCTGAACCACGGATACCCATCTTCTTTTCTTTTGTTCCGAATGTGAATCCAGGAGTTCCCTTTTCTACGATGAATGCAGAGAATAATTTTTTCTTTCTGCCCTTCTTATCTTCTACGATATCTGTAACTGCAATAATGATATAGATATCAGCAACCTTACCATTAGTGATAAAGCATTTTGAACCATTAAGTACCCATTCATCTCCATCAAGAACAGCCTTTGTCTGAACACCCTGTGCGTCTGTACCTGCACCAGGCTCAGTTAAACCGAAAGCACCAAGCTTCTCACCTGAAGCAAGTGGTCTAACGTATTTCTGTTTCTGTTCTTCTGTACCATATGTCATAATTGGGTCTACGCAGAGTGATGTATGTGCTGATACAACTACACCTGTAGTTCCACATACTTTAGATAACTCTTCAACACACATAGCATATGTCAAAGGATCACAACCCTGTCCGCCATATTCCTTTGGTACAGGAATACCCATGAAACCAACCTTCTGCATTTTCTTAAGTGTTTCCATTGGGAATTCTTCTGTCTCGTCAACTTCCTGAGCGAGAGGTTTTACTTCATTCTGTGCGAATTCTCTGAAGAGAGTTCTCGCCATCTCATGTTTTTTATCTAATGCAAAATCCATGATTAAAATTCCTCCATTATTTTTAATTATTTGCTATAGTCAAAGAAACCAACGCCTGTCTTCTTTCCAAGTTTCTTCTCTTCAACCATTTTCTTAAGAAGTGGAGCAGGTGCATATTTTGCATCCTTAGTCTCGTTGTAAAGTACTTCCATAATAGCAAGGCAGATATCAAGTCCGATTAAATCTCCTAAATGAAGAGGTCCCATTGGATGAGATGCACCTAACTGCATAGCTACATCGATATCTTCTGCTGAAGCTGTTCCTGCATCTAATACGTTAACTGCTTCATTAATCATTGGAATAAGAATTCTGTTAACTACAAATCCAGGAGCTTCCTTAACTTCTACAGGAGTCTTTCCGATTTCTGTAGCGATAGCTTTTACTTTTTCTACCATTTCATCAGGAGTATTCTCACCCTTGATTACTTCTACAAGTTTCATTCTGTCAGCAGGATTGAAGAAGTGCATACCGATCATTGGACGGTCTAATCCTTCACCAATCTTTGTGATAGAAAGAGATGATGTATTAGATGCGAACATGCAGTCCTTCTTAACAATACCCATTAACTCTTTAAAAATATTCTGCTTAATCTCTAAGTTCTCTAAAGCAACTTCTACGATTAAGTCACAATCTGTACAGATTCCGTTAAGACCTGTTGTGATCTTGCCCATGATTTCATCAGCTTTTTCCTGAGTGATTTTCTCTTTGCTTACAAGGAAATTCATGTTCTTCTGAATCTTAGCTTTTCCGCCTTCAGCGTACTCTTCCTTAATGTCACAGAGGCATACTTCATAACCGTCTGTCATGGCAAAAGCCTGTGCAATTCCGGATCCCATTGTTCCGGCTCCGATAATACCAACCTTCATGTTAGTCCTCCTCGTTATATGTTATATTTTTTATTAGCAATTCTTAAAAGGTACTACTTTGAGCTTCTTTTCTTTGTCTTTCTCAAGGAAGTTACCCATTCCGGCTTTCTGATCTTCTGTTTCGAAGCAGTCACCGAATAACTTTTCTTCAATTACAAGCGCATCATCCATATTAACCTGTAATCCATCATTGATAGCCTTCTTGCAGTTACGTACTGCTATTGGAGCATTAGCTGCAATTGTTGATGCAAGTTTCTTTGCTGCCGGCATAAGTTCTTCAAGAGTGTATACATTATTAACAAGTCCGATTCTGTATGCTTCGTCCGCTTTAATGTTACGTCCTCCATAAATCATTTCTTTTGCTTTACCAACGCCGATAATTCTTGCAAGTCTCTGTGTTCCACCGAATCCAGGTGTAATTCCAAGACCTACCTCCGGCTGTCCAAAAACAGCGTTATCAGAACAGATTCTGATATCACAGCTCATAGAGATTTCGCATCCACCACCAAGCGCAAAACCATTAATTGCAGCGATAACAGGAATTGGGAATGTTTCTATCATTCTGAATACATCATTTCCCTTCTTACCAAATGCTTCACCTTCTGCTTTTGTTAATGTGCTCATTTCACCGATATCTGCTCCGGCAACAAATGATTTGTCTCCTGCACCTGTCAAAATAAGACAACGTACCGCATCCAAATCAACTGCTTTGAATGTTGCATCAAGTTCTTCAAGAACCTGGCTGTTTAATGCGTTTAACGCCTTTGGTCTGTTGATTGTTACAATACCAACATAACCTTCTGTTTCGTATGTTACGAATTCCATCTCTTTCTCTCCTTTAGGTTATATTTACACAACAATAACTGCCATTACAAGAATGACAGTTATTGATATTTATTAATCGCGTTCTACTACTGTTGAGCAGCCCATTCCGCCACCGATACAGAGTGTAGCAAGACCCTTCTTTGCGTCTCTCTTCTGCATCTCGTGAAGTAATGTAACAAGGATACGGCAACCTGAAGCACCAACAGGATGTCCAAGTGCAATTGCTCCACCGTTAACATTAAGCTTATCAAGATTAAATCCAAGATCCTTACCTACAGCGATTGACTGTGCGGCAAATGCTTCGTTAGCTTCGATTAAGTCGAAATCATCAATAGACATTCCTGTCTTAGCAAGTACCTTCTTAGTAGATGCAACAGGTCCGATACCCATGATTGATGGATCAACTCCGCCAAGTGCTCCTGCAACCCATGTAGCCATTGGTGTAACACCAAGCTCTTTTGCCTTTTCTTCTGACATAACAACAATAGCTGCTGCTCCGTCGTTAATTCCTGATGCATTACCTGCTGTAACATATCCGTCAGGATTAATCGCACGAAGTTTTGCAAGACCTTCCATTGTTGTTCCAGGACGTGGTCCCTCATCAGTATCTACGATAACTGTATTCTTCTTAACTTTAACTTCTACAGGAACGATTTCATCTTTAAATCTTCCTTCTTCCTGTGCCTTAGCCGCCTTAGCCTGGCTGTTAACTGCGAACTCATCAAGTTCTTCTCTTGTAAGTCCCCACTGCTCACAGATGTTATCTGCTGTCTTAATCATATGGTAATTGTTGAATGCATCCCAAAGTGCATCATTAACCATTGTATCAACAAATGTACCATTGTTCATTCTATATCCAAATCTTGCATTAGGAAGAGCATAAGGTGCCTTTGACATGTTCTCCATACCACCTGCTACAACGATATCAGCATCTCCTGCTTCAATCATCTGAGCCGCCATATTAACACAGTTAAGACCTGAACCACATACAACGTTAACTGTAACAGCTGTTGTCTCAATTGGAAGTCCGGCCTTGATTGATGCCTGACGTGCAACGTTCTGTCCAAGACCAGCCTGGATTACACATCCCATATATACATGGTCAACCTTATCAGCAGGTACTCCTGCTCTGTTAAGTGCTTCCTTAATTACTATTGCTCCTAAATCTGCAGCAGGAACTGTGCTTAAAGCTCCTCCCATAGTTCCGATTGCAGTACGGCATGCGCCTGCTAAAACGATTTTCTTAGCCATTAGAAAAATCCTCCTTAAAAATGTTAATTATTATATTTTTCTCTGAATTTCTTAGCGACAATCGGTGGAACAAGTTTCTCCACACCTGCATCATAAAATGCTACTTCCTTAGCGATTGTCGAACTGAGGAATGAATATTCAAGACTTGTTGATAAAAACATAGTCTCAATCTCCGGTGCAATATTGCGGTTAGTCTGTGCAATCTGCATCTCGGTTTCATAATCAGATATAACTCTAAGTCCTCTGATTATTACTTTCGCATCGTTCTGTCTTGCAAAATCAATTGTCATTCCTTCAAATGTCTGAACCTTGACATTACTTAAATCCTTAACAGATTCCCTGAGCATCTCAAGTCTTTCTTCCATAGTAAACATAGGCTTCTTATTATTATTAATAAGTATGCCCACCACCAGTTCATCAACTATTCCTGCTACTCTCGTAATAATATCAATGTGTCCGTAAGTTACCGGATCAAAACTTCCGGGATAAACTGCTTTCATTAGCTCTCCTTGTGACATTGTTACTTTTTTAACAATGTTTTCTCATAAATATAGAGAATAATTTATTTACCAAAATATAATATCATGTGGCGTTACTATTGTCAATTTAATCTCATACATTTTAATCTACAAAAAAAGGAAAAAGACATACCCAAATTAACAACCCCCAATCGTTAGAACAAAGTCTAACTTTTGGGGGATAGTTCAATCGATATGCCTTTTACATATACTTTTTATTTAAGAATTACACAGCCAAATGCCGGAATCGTTAATGTTTCTCCTGAGAGTGTAGCATCTTCTGCACCTACATTAAGTGTAGCTGCCATTCCTGAATATGGATATGTTGTTTTTGAAACTGTTACAGTTGCAGGATACATATTATCA
>JAZQKW010000020.1:0-5443 GCA_045542375.1 Butyrivibrio sp. | reverse complement strand
TCTTCCGGTTCAATGGTGTATTCTTCCGGAAACGGAATCATAATCTTAATAACATCATCAAACACAAGCTTGTAGTTGGCTTTAATATTATTACCGTTAACCAGAACATTTCCGTCAGCAATAAGTTTCTGTATATGAGTTCTCGAAAAGGAAGCAATATTATCTTGTTCCAAAACATCGGCCAAAAATTTGTCTATACGTTCCCCTGCCTGTTCTTCTACTATCGAAAATTCTATAACATTTTCAAAATCAGCATTTCTTGGTAGTTTTATGGGAATCACTCTCCTGGTCTTTATTTTTCTTAAACTTCAGAAAATCAAAATCGGAGTCCTTGTATTTAAAAATAATCAAAAATACCAGCGCAAACATTGAAAGACATACACAGATGTCAGCAAAATTAAATACAGGGAAATTGATTAAATGAAAGTCAATGAAATCATCTACATATCCCTTTGATATTCTATCGATAAAATTACCGATTGCACCCGCAGCAAGTATTGAAGCAGTTATCCGTAACGGTGTATACTTCCCATCCTCCGGTGCTTTAATGTATACATAAACAATAGCTATCAGCATAACAGACGTTAATATAATGAACAAAGTCTGTTTACCTGACATTATTCCCCATGCAGCACCCTCATTCTTAACGTAGTTAAATCTAAGAACCTTCTTAATGATATCAAAAGTTGTACCATCACCAAGGTTGGTTCTTGCAAAATATTTGGTTATCTGGTCGATTCCAACTAAGAAAGCAACCAGAAGAATACCATATATATATGATATTTTCTTTTTCATAAACCTCTCCTGAATATTATATGAATTTATGAATCAATATTAATATTCTACCCTTTCTTGTCTCAGATAATGTATTAACATATCTTATTTTTCCAAGTCCTCTCACGGAAATAATGTCATTATCCTTAATGGAATATGCATTGGACGTGATTATTCTTCCGTTAACAGCAACCTTTCCTTCCTCTATATAGGAAATAATATGACTTCTTGAGCTGTTAAAGCCTAATGCGATTACCGAATCAAGTCTTACTGATGCAACAGTTCCTCTAATCTCTTCATAAGAAGGAACATATTCAAAATCCTCTGCATCGATAATTTCTGTTCTCACATAGGTATTTCTCACCTTAACAATGTTCTGAACAAGAAAATCAGCTATTTTATTAGTACAAAAAAGTAAAACACTGTCATCATTAATAACAATGTCCCCAATTTTCTCCCTTACAATTCCAAGATTAAGAATTGCTCCAAGATAATCCCTATGAGTAAGTTTTTCAGAAAATTTAGCCTGTACCGGAACAATCTTCAGAACTGTGTATGGTAAATCTGCCGGATATTCCTCGTATGGAAGGAACTGAATAACCTTTCTTTCCGCCAAATCATAACCACCCATTACCTTGTAGGAAACGGGTGGTAAATCTTTAATAATGGAGCAGAACAAAGTCTGCTTATACAAATCTAAAAAATCGGTCTCAACAGGTATGTCACGGTTATAGCAGTTATCTGCCGCTTCCATGATTCTGTTACATATCAGTCTGTCATCTGTATTCATTAGAATCCATTACCTGTAGGAAATTTAAAATCATTGCTGAACATTTCCTGAAAATCTCCTGAAATCTCAACCGATTCAGGGGTAACGATGAAAATATAATTAGATATATTCTCAAGCTTACCATTCATTGAATATACCGCTCCTGAAGTAAAATCAATAATTCTCTGCGCAACTGCAATATCAAGACCTTCAAGGTTAAGAATTACAGCCTTGCCACTTGATAAGGTATCTGAAATATCTCTTCCGTCATCAACATTAGTTGGCTTAAATACGCACACTTCCATATTGGAATTATATGACTTTCTCATATTAACCACCTTATTATTAGATGTTCTTGATGTATTATGTACCGGCTTAGACTTAGGCTGCTTGTAAACAGGTGTCTCTTCTACCTTCTCCTCAAAGATATCCTCTGATTCCTTCTTCTTGGACTTACGAGGTGCAGGTGTTTCTTCATAATCATCTTCTTCATCATCATATTCGTCGTACTCTTCATCTGAAGATAATTTCATCTTATCAAGAAATTTATCAAAATATTTCATTCCATAGTCTCCTCTGCTCTATATATTATATTCTCTTTCACCAAAGATTGCCGTACCAACTCTTATATGAGTAGCACCTTCTTCTATGGCTACTTCAAAATCACCTGTCATACCCATTGACAGATAATCCATACTTGTATTATCAATGTTTTTGGCTTTTAAGTCAACACATAATTGCTTTAAAGTTCTAAAAAATTCTCTGTTGTCCTCCGGATTCTCCGTATATGGGGCACTTGTCATTAAGCCTCTCGGCAAAATATTAGGCATTGCAGCTATCTCTCTCAAAGCATCTTCTGTCTCTTCTACGGTAAATCCATACTTAGTTGTCTCTTCTGCCACATTAATCTCAAGCAGTACCTCTACAACCATATCCTTCTTGACTGCCTCGTCGCTTATCTGCTTTGCCAGTCTTATGGAATCAACAGAATGTATGAGACAAGCCTTATCTATCACAGCCTTAACCTTATTTCTCTGAAGATGTCCAATCATATGCCAGTTAATGTCATCTGGTAGCACTTCATGCTTCATGCATATTTCCTGAACTTTATTTTCACCAAATTCTCTTATTCCACAGTCATATACTTCCTTAACTGCTTCAACAGGCTTCGTCTTACTTACTGCAATAAGTGTTATATCCTCCGGATTACGGTTACTTCGTATTGCCGCATTTACTACTCTCTCTCTAACCTTCATCAAGTTATCTGATAACATAACAGCCTCCTAATCAACCAGTTCATTCTCTTTAACTGTTCTGTAGTCAAGAACAATGTGGTCATACACACTAAGACCATAGGAAGCACCCTTTTCTACTATATAGTACTCACTGTTCTTATCTATTATATTAATCATCTTAAACACTGCATAACCTCTGTTAACGCAGAATACTCCTGTAAGCTCACCCATAGTACCCACAATATACTGATTGCCGGTATCTGCCTCCATTAATATATCTCCGCTTTCAAAATCATCCATGGATACATAGTAGTAGTTCTCATCTGAGTCATATATTGTAGTCTCCACCGATTCTGTCAGCATCTCACCCTTTGGCGAATAAGAAATCCTTACAAAAGTACCGGAGCCTGTCATATAATTCTTAGGAATTGTATAAAAGCTCTTATTAAATACTGCACTTACAGGTATCTTAAGTCCTGTTCTGCTCTTTTCTGTAATTTCAATCTTCACATATCTGTCATCAGCGAAATTAATCATATATTTCTTAAGAGCAATTTTGCCATATACTTTATCGCCTACTCTTAATACCTCAAATTGGGCATTCGTTGTCAGACCTGATTCAACAAATCTTACCGTAACATTCTGTGAAGTTGCAAGAGTCGCTGCATCCGACTCACTTAATACAACATATATTTCCCAGTTGTCGGAATTAATTATTCTGTACGCATCATCACCCTTGTTAATGATGGTATTTTCCAAAAGATTGACTGATTTATAATCTTTATTATCAAAGATTTTAGAATTAAGGCTGTCCTCTCTCATAGATTCATAACCATCTACCGAAAACATCACTATTCCGGTATGAGCCGCCTTTAATTTATGAAACAGTGTTGTATTTCCTGAATCTTCAATAATCTTGTCCAAATCATTCAGAATAATATCATAGTATGAACTGCTAAGGCTGTTAACCACCTTTGACTTGGCATTGTATATCTTGTCAAAAGATTTATCCGAATATGTGAGTGTATATTCAGACAAAAAATCTCTGATTGAGTGTAAGTCATCATCTCTTAATGTTGTATCGGAAAACTGTTCAAGTAATTCTGATACATGTCCTGTTTCATCAATTGAATAAATAATGGATGACGCATCCGCCTTGTCACCGTTCTGTACGTAATAATTAACCATTCCGGAATAATCAGCCTTGATTACTTCCTCATCTCTGATAATAAATCCTTCATATATATTATCTAATGCAAGAGAACCTGTATTAACCTCATATACTATGGTCTTTTTGCTGGTTGCGTACATAATAACAGAAACAGCTAAATATATGATTATAACTACGAATACCAGGTATCCTACGTTAAAATCAAAACGGCGTGGCATCTTAATTATATTTCCACGTTTTTTCATGTTAGAATACTCTCCGTAAATTTAATTCAATTCTATATTTTATCATCTTTTGTATAAAAATACCATTATATTTTTCTTAAATTTGAAAATTATAATATTAGATTAATTAAGGAGGTAAATATAATGGATTCACGAATATTTGACTATTCATGCCTTGTTTTAGTCTTAATCGGAGCAATTAACTGGGGACTTGTCGGATTCTTTAAATTCGATCTTGTAGAAGCCATATTCGGTAATATGACAATTATATCAAGAATAGTATATGCCCTTGTAGGTATTGCCGGAATATATCTTTTAAGTTTATTTGGAAGAATCAGAGGCTTTGGAAACAATTAACGAAAAATCAGGCTGCCGGATAGGCAGCCTGTTAAATTTATTCATTATCAGCATAATTCTTGTCATTAACCGGTATCTTATTAAGAAGATATGTTAAATCGCTATACATCTGCTGTGTAGAGTCACAACGCATGGTAATAATTATATATTCATGACCATTTGCATTTGCAAGCATTACATAACTTCTTCTTGCAAGCTCAGTATAACCCGCTTTACCACCAACCACATGAACTCCTGCAGGTGTAGGCAAATCTCCCGTTACATACTGATTGGAATTGGTATACGTACACCCAATAGTGTATTCCGCATATGAAGTCTTTCTAATAAATGTATTGGTATATTTCTTACATGCAAGTGTATTAACAAAATCCGGATACTTGATGGCCTCATTAAATATAAGGTACAAATCATAAGCTGTTGTATAATGATTCTCATTATACAACCCGTGTGGATTAACAAAATTAGAGTTGGTCGCACCAAGGCTTGCTGCTTCCTTATTCATAAGTTCAGCAAGTTCGCTAAGTGTAGGTGCAGCAAACAGACCAAGTACCGCTGCGGCATCATTTCCCGACATCATAAGAGCGCCATGGAGCGCAATATCCATAGGAATCTTATCTCCCATTCTGTAGTCGCAGAGAATGACATTTGATTCATTAATAATAACTTCATCTCCTACTGTCCTTACAGCGTTATGATCACCATATTTAAGTGCCAGCATAGATGTAAGTACCTTAGTTGTGCTTGCAGGATACTGCTTCTTATGAGGATTTTTCATAAAAAGAACTTTACCTGTACTTGCATCAATTAATAGTGCCGACTCAGAAAATAATTCCTCACTGCCATCACTGTTAAATTCATTCTCTCCTATTACAGCTATATCAGCCGCAAAACCATCTGTATAAGTCAATGGTAC
>JAZQKW010000019.1:0-9503 GCA_045542375.1 Butyrivibrio sp. | reverse complement strand
TATCGGTGATAAGAGTAATATTAAGAATGAAGAAATAGATGAAATTAAAGTCAATATTAAGGGAAAAGAATATACAGTTAATATTGGAAAATTATTTTTTAAATATGAACAAGACAATAACGAATATGAAAAAGATCCTGAAAATGCCATAAGTCGTTATTCCAGTCCTGTTCCACTGGATGTAGGGAATGAAAAAGGCGAGTTATCTATACCTAATGCTACATATGGAACCACCAAGGATATTATAGTGAAAGAATTTAGACTTATTAATGCTGACGAAGATAAAACTATTGAGTCAATAAGAATTAGTAATAAATCTGGTGAGGTTAAAAGTCAGACGTATGAAAAAGGGACAGAAATTAGTATTCCTGCAGATTCACAGTTTGCTATTGAAATTAATGTAACTGATAGGAAATTGCAGAATAACCCGTATTATACAACATCTGTATATCTTGAAGTTATATATGAAAAAGATGATAATATCTATAGCAGGGTTTTTTCTCAGTTTATGGAAGGAATGTGTAATGCAGAAGAAGCGTATAGTGTAGCTGAGTTTGGTATATATGTGCCATAACGGGGAGGTTTTTACCTCCCTTTTTCTATTTAAGGATTTTTTAATAATTTAAAATATATTATTAACTCAACAGAAAACGAAAAGGAAGAAATGCTATGAGTTTTAAGATTTTAAAGAAGGATTTATTAAAGAAGAAATCGATGAACATTATTTTAACGGTGTTTGTTCTTCTTGCAACTATGTTTATAGCCAGCAGTATTAACAATCTGATGGTTGTAACTGGTGGAATGGATGGGTATCTTGACCTTTCAGGTGTAAAGGATTACTTAATAATAACTATGCGTAATGATGAAGGCAGGGATAATGAGGAGGATATAATTAAATTTATTGAAGAGAGTGAAGCTGTAAACAAGTATTACGAGGATATGATGTCGTATTTGTCTAAATCAAATATGCTCCTTGAAAACGGAGAGTATATAGAGGTTACTCAATCATGTTTTATATCATCTTTTTCATTAAACCAACAGAAGTTCTATGACGAGGATAATAATGAAATAACATCCATGAAGGACGGAACCATATATTTACCAAAGAGCTTTATAGATGATAATGACATAGATGTGGGTGGTAAATTTATAATCACTACCAAGGATGGTTGGAAAAAAGAATATATAGTTGAGGGATGGTTTAAAGATGCTTTTTTGGGTTCTGAAATGATGGGAACCAAAAGACTTTTATTGAGTGATAATGACTTTAAAGAATTACATGAGAACAGCGGACTTCCAAAGGGTTCAATCTTCTCTGTTGAGTGTAACGATACCAAGGGATTTAAAGAAGGTTTTAACAATGCTGAATTTAATATAGTATTCAGCTGTGACAGGCAGACTATTGTGTTCACATATATTATGGATATGATAATCGCCGCAGTACTTTTGGTTGTAAGTATTTTCCTTATTGTGATTTCGGTAATTATGTTAAGATTCATAATTGTATTTAATCTTAACGAAGATTTTAGAACAATCGGAATAATGAAAGCTATTGGTATTAAGAATCCGGGAATCAGAAGGATGTATACTGCTAAGTTCCTTGTAATATCGGTAGTTGGAGCAATATTGGGATGTGCATTATCATTTCCATTTGGAAATATGATAATTAAGCAGTTTACGGAGACAATTGTTATTGAAAATACTAACGCAAACGTGCTTCTTTCAGTGATAGCAGCAGTTCTTGTTGCAGGAATGGTAACAATGTTTGCTTATATGGTAACAAGGCGCATTAAGAAAATGTCACCAATGGATGCCATTAGAAACGGACATACAGGCGAACGTTTTAAGAAGAGAAGCCCGATAACTTTATCAAAAAATAAGATGAAGACAACAACATATCTTGCAATTAATGATATGTTTTCTGATATTAAGAAATTTGTGATTATGTTCCTTACAGGAATTGTTGGTATATGGCTGGTAATTATGCCGATTAACACAATTAACACTCTTCGTTCAGAAAAGATAGCAAGATGGTTCTCGGTATTGGATTGTGATATGTATATAGTGGATGATGCGAGAATGACAGAATGTGTTGTGGAGGGTGATAAGGAAGCATACGATGCTTACATGGAAGAAATTAAAACTACACTTGAGGATAACGGATTTAAAGTAGATAGAATGTTTTGCGAAGTTCTTATGAGACATAAGGTGACTTTGGGTGATAAGAGTTTTAAATCTCTTTCTTTGCAGGGTATTGGAACCAATGCAGAGGAGTATGAATATACCGAAGGAAGAGCACCTCAGTATGATAACGAAGTTGCTCTTGCAAAGGCTACAAGAGAAGCCATTGGGGCGGAGGTTGGAGATACGGTAACTATTAATATCGGTGATGGTGATGCGGATTTCATCGTATCAGGATTCTACCAGACAATGAATAATATGGGAGAGGGAATCAGATTTAATGAGAATACAGATGTTGATTATGGAGTAAATACAGGAATTTTTGGTATACAGGTTATATTTGAAGATGATGTTACAACAGAGGAAATACAGAAATTATTCCCTGATGCATTAGTAAAGACTCCAACTGAATTTATTTCAAGTATGATTGGAAACATATCTGATAAACTAGTACCGGTTAAATATATTGTTTTGATAATTGTAACAATAATCAATGTACTCATCGTTATGCTTATGCAGAAAATGTTTATTATCAAAGAAAAGAGCAAAATAGCAATGCTTAAGGCTTTGGGCTTTAGTAATAAGGCATTAATTGCATGGCAGACCAAGAGAATAGAAATTACATTGTTCATAGGTATTTTCTTAGGTACTGCAACATCCGGACTGTTTTCGCAGCTTACATCTGGACAGGTATTTAAGATGATGGGTGCAACTAAAATAGAATTTGTAATTAAACCGGTTGAGGTATATGTAATTTATCCTGTTATGATTTTTGTTATGACACTTATTGCCAGCGTTTTAACAATGCTTAAGGTAAGAAAGATAACATCTCAGGATATTAATGTAGCAGAGTAAAAGGAGAAATTGACATGGCACAGATTTTAATAGTAAAAGATTTATGTAAAACATATGTAGTTAACAAGAGACAGAATAATGTATTAAAGAATATTTCTTTTGAAGTGGAAGAGGGAGAGATGGTTGCCGTTATGGGACCATCCGGCTCAGGAAAGTCAACACTTTTATACAATGTATCAGGTATGGATAAAGCTACTGCAGGAGAGATATATCTTGATGGTAAGAAGATTAACGATATGTCAGAAAAAGAACTTTCTAATGTGAGACTTAACGAACTTGGATTTATTTTTCAGCAGATGTATATGGTTAATAATCTTAATGTCTTTGACAATATTATTTTACCGGCTTACCAGTCTGAGAGAAAGGACAGAACTAAGGCTGAAATCAATGATTATGCCAGAGAGTTAATGAAGAAACTTTCAATCAGTGAGATTGCCGGCAATGATATTAATGAGGTATCTGGTGGACAGCTTCAGAGAGCCTGTATATGCAGAAGTATGATTAATAAGCCAAAGGTTATTTTTGCCGATGAGCCAACAGGAGCTCTTAACAGAAGCTCATCTGATGAAGTTATGAAGGAGCTTAACAAGATTAATGCTGAGGGTACAACAATTATGCTTGTTACACATGACAGACATGTTGCTGCAAAATGTAGTAGAATTATATACCTGGTTGATGGTAATATAAAGGGAGAATTGCAGCTTGGTGCTCTTGAAAATGAAAGTGAGATGAAGGACCGTGACCGTAAAGTCAATATGTGGCTGCAGGATATGGGATGGTAAAATATGACAGATATTTTAATTGTAGAAGATAATGAAGAATTAGGAACCTTGTTAATGGATTTCCTGCTTGCTGAAGGGTATGATGTATATCATGCCCTTGACGGCGATGAGGCTCTTGATATTTTTAGGGCGGAAGGAGCAAGACTTGTAATCCTTGATATTATGCTGCCGGGAATGGATGGCTATGGAGTGTGCAGCGAGATACGCAAAATTGATAATACACCAATAATAATTGTGAGTGCCAAGAATGCCAAGGAAGATAAGCTTAATGGTATTTTGCTTGGCGCAGATGATTATATTGAAAAGCCGTATGACATTGATATTCTTCTTGCTAAGATTGCCGGTATTTTTAAACGCAGATATTCTACGGATGAAATAGTGGACGGTGACATCAGGCTTGATAAGATGGGAAGACGTATTTTTCACAAAGGAGCAGAGGTTACTGTAACGGGAAAAGAATTTGACCTTATGTTGTATCTTATGGAGAATAAGGGCAAAGTAATTCCTAAGGATGAACTGTTTAACAAGATATGGGGATTTGACTCGGAAAGTGAACCGCAGACTCTTACAGTGCATATTAAGTGGTTAAGGGATAAGCTTGAAGAGAATCCCAAGGAACCTCGTCATATTCTGACTGTGTGGGGAAAGGGTTATAGGTACGAATAGTGAAGAAATTTCGTAATTGGTTAATAATAATTGTAGTTCTGGTAATTGCAATTACTTTGTCAGTTAATCTGTATGTTGTAAAGACCGGAGTATCCGGACAGAATAAATCCCATATTCCTGATGTTAATGGTGTTAGAACTGCAATTATGGAATATGAAGAGGTTAATTACAAAGCACCGACAGATTTGGCAGAATTAAAGCCTTATTTGAAGGTGGCTCATTCCTATGTCACAGGTATAAAAAGTGCATCTAAGGCCGATATCCGTAGTTTAGAGGGCATTCAGGGACAGTATGTGATATTTTCAACGGATGATTATGTGTATCGTATAGATTATAATTATGGAAGTGAAAGCCCTTATAAGGTACTTTTGATAGCAGACGTAATTATCGTAGTGGTACTAATTATCTTTCTGGCAGCAGGATTTTATCTGCATTATAATATTTTGAAGCCTTTTAATGAGGTTACGGACCTTCCTTATGAACTTTCCAAAGGAAATCTTACAATGCCACTTATTGACAGTAAGAACAGATATTTTGGAAAATATATCTGGGGAATGAATCTTCTTAGGGAACAGTTGGAGAATAACAAGGAAAAAGAACTGGCACTTATTAAAGATAAGAAGCTTGTTATGTTGTCATTATCTCATGATATTAAGACTCCTTTAAGTGCCATTAAGTTATATTCAAGTGCCATTGTGAAGAGGATATACAAGGACGAAGCCAAAATTATAAATGTCGGTGAAAATATTGGTGACAAGGTTAAAGAGATTGAGAAATATCTTTCAGAAATTATTACTGCATCCAATGATGATTTTCTGAATTTATCTGTGGACAGTAAGGATGTATATTCGTCAGATATACTTAATCAGGTAGTTGAATACTACAATCCTAAGTTAGAGCTTAACAATATTACTTTTGTGAAGAATGTTAATGGTAATGTTTTGATAAAGGCAGATGGGGACAGACTTGTTGAGGTAATCCAGAATATTATTGAAAATGCCATAAAATATGGTGATGGCAGGTATATTGGATTGTCAGCCCATAGGGAGGAAGATGAATTTTTGATAGAGGTAGAAAACACCGGATGTGAGTTGGAAGAGGCAGAGGCGGTTCATATTTTTGACAGCTTTTACAGAGGAAGTAATGTGAGCAGCCAGCCGGGTAGCGGACTGGGATTATATATATGCAGAAAGCTTATTCATGCTATGGAAGGTGAAATTTTTGCAGAGATTAAAGAAGATACATATGGGCGTAAAATGTGTGTGAAGGTTGCATTGAGACTTGCTTAATATTCTATTGACACTTTTATTAAAAGTGTTATTATAGTGATAATTTATTTTTAAACGGAGGATATATATGAATACTTTTATTGGAGCAGTTGGAGTAATATTATTTATAGGCGGTTTTGTGCTTATGGCACTTAAGAAAAGCAGTATTGTCAATTTCAGAGGTTATGTGCCTATGATAGTTGCGGGTGCTGTTGTTTTTATCATTTCCATGAGTTTTACAATCATCCCTACCGGTTATACAGGTGTAAGAATTTTTCTTGGACAGGTTAATGATAAGCCTGCTAACAATGGTCTGTGTTGGAAGGTTCCTTTTGTTGAAGAGATTAAGAAGGTTAACAACAAGCAGCAGGATATTGATTTTTACAGTGAGATATGGGGCGAGACAGCGGACAGAACAGCAATCAGCTACAGCGGAATTACCGTTACATATTCTATTTCAGGAGACAAGTCAGCGTGGATATATGCTAATGTAGCTAATTACGAAGATAATCTTGTATCTATGGCACTTGTATCATCTGCCATTAAGACTGCAAGTAAGACTCTTGAGGATGTGGATGCAACTAACCGTGGTAAAATAGAACCTCTTGCCATGGCAACAATTCAGGAATCAGTTGATGGCAAATATGGTTCAGGTGTTGTAACAATTAACAAGGTTATTATCGATAATGCGGATTTTGAGGAATCATATAATCAGGCTATTGCTGCCAAGCAGCAGGCACAGCTTCAGTATGAACAGCAGCAGATTAACAACCAGAAGAATGTTGAACAGGCTAAGGCAGAAGCGGAAGCGGCAATTGCCAAGGCTAATGGTGAAGCTCAGGCTAAGATTATTGCGGCAGAAGCAGAAGCTCAGGCTAATGAGATACTGGCTAAGTCATTGTCAGATGATATTTTTAAACAGAGATTTCTTGATAAGTGGGATGGTAAATTACCTCTTGTATCGGGAGACGGAGAGACAATATTTGATCTTGGTGCTTTGTCAGCGGGACAGTAGAAGGCAAAATTTAGCCGGTATACCACAAGTGGTGTACCGGCATTATTATTATCTGTGTAATGAAATTGAATCCATATCGTAGTTCTTAAGGTTCTCTGTAATTGAGCGGTTGTCTGCAGCTGCAATCATTTCATCACGGTCATGCTTAGCTGATTGATAATCCTTGAATGAACTTGGTCCGCCTACGCATCCGCCTTCGCATGCCATTCCTTCAATGAAATCTTCGACTAACTTGTTATTCTTAAGCATAAGAAGTGCTTTCTTACATTCTGCAGCACCATTGGCTCTGCATACAGTAGGGTCGCATTCCAGACCTTTTTCCTTAAGATATTCAAGTACAGAGGCGGTTACTCCACCTGAGTTGGCATATCTTTTTCCAAATACAGATGCTTCCTGATATACTTCGTCAGTAGGCTCAAAGGATACCTCTTTTGCTTTCATAATGGCACGTAGTTCGCTAAATGTAAGAACTGCGTCAGCATTTCCTTCAATCTTCTGGTCAAGAACTTCGGATTTCTTGGCAGTACATGGTCCAATAAAAACAGTATATGCATCAGGCTCCTTGGCTTTAATAGTTCTTGAGAGCATACACATTGGAGATACTGTTGTTGAAATGCTGTCTGAAAGCTCAGGAAAATGACTTCGTATCATATTAACGAAAGCTGGACAGCAGGATGTGGTCTTCTTAATGCCTTTTTCATATGCTTCAGCCCATTCCTCTGCTTCGCTCATTGTAGTCATATCTGCACCGGCTCCAACCTCGTACATATCGGTAAAGCCTAATTCCTTCATTGCCTTCTTCCAGCTTGCCATAGTAATATCCTTGCCAAACTGACCCTCGGCTGCAGGTGCTACCATAGCGTATATTGGTCGTCCTGACTTGATGGCTTCTATAACCTGAACGATAAAGGTCTTGGCTCCGATAGCACCAAATGGGCATCTGTGGAGGCATTGACCACATTTAATACATTTCTTGTTATCTATTACGGAAATTCCGTATTCATCGTAGGTAATTGCGTTAACAGGGCAACTGAACTTGCAAGGTCTCTTAAGATGAGCAATAGCATTATATGGACAGGCCTTAGCACACATTCCACATTCTTTACATTTACTTGGGTCGATTCTTGAATGATGGTCACCGGGAGAAATTGCACCAAATTTACAAGCGTTAATGCAGGCCTTTCCGGGACAGTTCTGACAGTTCTCTGTTACAACATAACTGGAAATAGGGCAGTCTTCACAGGCAGCGGTAATAACCTGAATAATATTACCGTCATCTACAGCACCTGGGGCCTTTCCTTCTGCGAGACGTATTCTCTGTCTTACGATTTCACGTTCCTTATATATACAACAATAAAAACTTGGCTTAGGTCCTTTTACAAGCTTGTATGGAAGAATGTCACGTTCTTCATCAAGAGTGCCCTCAAAGGCCATTTTAGCTACATGATATAAAACTTCATGCTTAAAGTGTAGTATATTTTTATCTGCATGCATGATAATAAAACTCCTTAAAAATTTGCTATATAAATCTTAGAACAAATAAGGAAATATGTCAATGAAAGAGGGTGTTTTTTTAACTAAATTTATGATAAAATTATACTACTAAATGTGGAGGTTTGAGGATGACGGAAATTAATGGAAAACCACTACCTGCCTGTATGATAGGAACATGGGCATGGGGAAGTGGTATTAATGGCTCTAAAATGATATTTGGAAAGAAATACGATTTGGAACAGTTGAGAAATACTTTTGAAACTGCTTATAATTCAGGATTTACCATGTGGGACACTGCGGAAGTATATGGAATGGGGAGAGCAGAAGAGATACTTGGTGATTTTGTCAGAGATAAGGATGAGGTTATTATATCAACTAAACATATGCCTTCGGGAAGATATCACAAGGGAGCACTCAAGGAATCTGTTGAGAAGAGTATTGAGAGAATGAAGATTAAGGAAATTGATTTATATTGGCTTCATGAACCTTTTAACTATATTGAGAATGTTGATGAAATGATTGAGTGTGTAGAAACTGGTCTGATTAAGCATATTGGTGTTTCTAATTTTGCTATAGATGATTTAAAGAGAGTGCATGAGTACATTGTGTCAAAGGGGCACAAATTAACTGCTGTTCAGAATCATTACAGTCTGTTGTCGATGGAACGTCAGGGAGATGTTTTGAAATATTGTATAGATAATGACATTATTTTTTATGGATATATGATTCTTGAGCAGGGAGCGTTATCGGGGCATCATGATGCAAAGCATCCTTTTAAAAAGATTTCTATGCGTGGTCTTGCATTTTCCAAGAGGAAATTTCGTAAGATAGAACCTTTGATTGAATATATAAGAGAACTTGGCAGAAAATATGATATTGATTCTTCACAGATACCTATTGCTTGGGCAATTAATAAAGGAGTGAATCCTATAATTGGACTTACTTCTCCATCTCAGGCAGTAGTTATTTCTGACGGAGTATCAGTTGAGTTGACTGTTGATGAGATTAAGAGATTGGAAGAATTGGCATTAGCTTCCGGAGTTAAAGCTAAGGGTGTGTGGGAGAAGAATTAATTATACCACCCTGAAAATCTTAAGAAAATGATTTCTAATTAACTCAATAACGCAAAAATCGCTGTAGACATAGTATCTACAGCGATTTTGGTATTAGCGTAATTTTTTTGATTAATATACGCAGGCTTCTTCATCACCTGACATTACTCTTAATGCACCCTGGGCAAGA
>JAZQKW010000018.1:0-4868 GCA_045542375.1 Butyrivibrio sp. | reverse complement strand
AATTATTTAGAACTGATGAAGAGGTTTAGAATTACTATAAAAAGAGATTTCAGTATATTATGGTGGATGAGAATCAGGACACCAATACGGCTCAGTTTACACTTATAAAACTGCTTGCCGGACCTAATGGTAATCTGTGCGTTGTTGGTGATGACGACCAGTCTATTTATAAATTCAGGGGTGCCAACATTATGAATATTCTTAATTTTGAAGAGTATTTTAATAATGTTAAGACAATTCGCCTTGAACAGAATTATCGCTCAACACAGAACATACTTGATGCTGCCAATGCAGTTATCAGGAATAACTTAGGACGTAAGAAGAAACAGTTATGGACTCAGACAGAAGGTGGAGATAAGGTTTCTTTTAACATATATGAAAACGGATACGAGGAGGCAACGGGAATTGCCGAGGATATAGCAGGCAGATGCAGAAATGGGGCAGATTATAATGATTTTGCCATTCTCTACAGAACTAATGCGCAATCCAGAACTCTTGAAGAAAAACTTCTTGAGAAGAACATTCCGTACAGAATATATGGCGGAGTTAATTTCTATTCAAGAAAAGAGATTAAGGATATTTTGGCATACCTTAAGACTATTGACAATGCTATGGATGACCTTGCAGTTAAGAGAATTCTTAATGTTCCTAAGCGTGGTATAGGAGCTACTACAATGGAAAAAGTCAGTGCCTATGCTTATGACAAGGAGATTACTTTTTACACCGGTTTAAAATATGCCGGAGAGATTGGAAATCTTGGACGTGCTGCAGCAAAGATTCAGTCATTTGTTACGGAAATTGAGGTACTTAGAGCTAAATCCGACAATATGTCTGTTGACAGACTCATCAAGGAAATAATTGAGTCTACGGGATATTATGAGCATATTGAGAGTGAAGCAGCATCTGATGAGGAAGTTACAGAGAGAAGACAGAATATTGATGAACTTATTTCTAAAGCGGTTATCTATGAAGAAACTGAGGATGAGCCAACCTTAAGTGGATTTCTTGAGGAGGTTGCTTTGGTTGCCGATATTGACAATCTGGACGAAGCAGATAACAGAGTATCCTTAATGACTATTCACAGTGCCAAGGGTCTTGAATTTCCGGTAGTGTATCTTGCAGGAATGGAAGATGGTCTTTTTCCAAGTTATATGAGTATTTCGTCAGGAGATGAGAGCGATATCGAGGAAGAGCGAAGATTGTGCTATGTTGGTATTACAAGAGCTAAGAACAAATTAATTATGAGTGCTGCCAAGATGCGAATGGTACGTGGCGAGATGAATATGAACAGAACTTCAAGATTTGTTAATGAGATACCGAAGGAATGGCTTCAGCAGAGTGCTCAGTCGGGACACAGACAGACTATGCTCAGAGAGGATGACCATATGAATCTGCCACCTAGGAAATACGGACAGGTTGCTTTTGCGTCATTCCAGAAGGAAGCCATCAAAGCAGGTACTTTTGATAAACAGGTTAATAGTATAAATAACGGTGAACTTGGGTATGCTGTAGGTGACAGGGTAAAACATATTAAATTTGGTGAGGGAACCGTTATGGAAATCAAGGATGGCGGCAGGGATTACGAAGTTACTGTGACTTTTGATGGTGCCGGTATCAAGAAAATGTTCGCATCTTTTGCAAAACTTGTTAAAATTTAATGAAATTGCTATGGAAAAATATAAATAATAGTGATAGAATAATAATATATGAACTTGAGGAAAGGACGTACGTTATGAAAGAACAGAGAAGTAAGAACAAAGCATTAAAGATTTTTGCTATTATCGGAGTTATTGCGGCAGTAGCAGGTGCTGTAATTGCACTTTACAGATACTTTAAGCCGGATTATCTTGAAGATTACGAAGACGATTTTGAAGATGATTTTGAAGACGACTTCGATGAAGAATAATTAGTATCTAGAAAGGGTGGGGAATTATTAACATCCCCACCTTTTATACTGTCAATGGAAAAGAACAGGAGGCACTATGAATCAGAGAGCTAAGTATCAGCTTATTGGTCTTATTAGCGGACTGATAATGATAGCTGTTGGTGTCT
Source organism: Butyrivibrio sp. (assembly GCA_045542375.1). Taxonomy (GTDB): domain Bacteria; phylum Bacillota; class Clostridia; order Lachnospirales; family Lachnospiraceae; genus Eshraghiella. Next base: position 2,816 of record JAZQKW010000018.1, on the reverse strand, counting down.
TTCTTTTTATGTCCAAGACAAGAATTGAATCAGGCTTTCTACGGGAAGGCGGAAGCTGGGCTCCATGGAAGATTCTTCTTGTCTTACTGCCCTTAGCAGCCGGTATAGTTATGATGATTGTTAAGCCTGAGCTTAAGGCATCAGGTATTGTAGCTTTAATCGGAGCTTTGCTGGTAGTAATCGTTATTTTTTCAGATGTGACTGTTATTATTGAGAAAGACTTCAAGATTGCTGAATGTATATTGGACATATTGCTGATTGTAATCGGCGCAGGAGTGTGTCTGATGTCATTATTTTTTAAGAAAAAGAAATAATAGAGGTATATAATGAAAAAGGGTGAAATATACGAGGGAATTGTTAGTAGAGTTGACTTCCCTAACAAAGGTAAAATCGAATGTGATGAAGGCGAAGTAGTTGTTAAGAATGTTATTCCGGGACAGAGAATACGTTTTATGATAACTAAGAAGCGTAGCGGAAAGTGTGAAGGTCGCCTTCTTGAAGTAATAGATAAATCAACAATTGAATCGGTAACAGATGTATGTGAACACTTTGGCATATGCGGCGGATGCGCGTATCAGAGTGTTTCTTATGATGCCCAATTGAAGCTTAAGGAAGAGCAGGTACATCGTATTATTGATGCGGTGTGCAAGGACTATGAATTCTTAGGTATAACCGGAAGTCCGGTGCATGAGGCATATCGTAATAAAATGGAATTTACTTTTGGAGATGAGGTTAAAGATGGACCTCTTACTCTTGGTATGCATAAGAAAGGCAGCTTTCACGATATCATTAATGTTGGAGGATGCCGTAACGTAGATTCGGACTATCGTAAGATTATTACGGCGACGGCTGATTTTTTCAGAGATGCCGCTGTTCCGTTCTATCATAAGTTATCCCACACCGGTTTTTTGCGTAACCTTCTTGTGAGAAAGGCAGTGAAGACCGGAGAGATTCTTATTGACATCATTACTACAACTCAGATAGAGTATGATTTTACCACATACGTTGAGATGATTAAATCACTTGATTTGGACGGGGTTCTTGCCGGTGTACTTCATACCCGCAATGACTCTCTTGCAGATGCGGTTATTAATGAGGGTACAGAGATTTTATATGGTAAGGATTACATATACGAAGAGCTTCTTGGTCTTCGTTTTAAAATAACACCATTTTCATTCTTCCAGACTAATTCTCTTGGAGCAGAGGTTCTGTATTCCAAGACCAGAGAATTCGTTGGTGAGATTGATAACAGAGTTGTATTCGACTTATACAGCGGAACCGGTACAATTGCACAGATTCTTGCACCTGTTGCCAAGAAGGTAGTAGGTGTGGAAATCGTTGAGGAGGCTGTTGTAGCGGCTAAGGAGAATGCCAAGCTTAACGGACTTGATAACTGTGATTTTATAGCCGGTGACGTGCTTAAGGTTATAGATGAGCTTACGGATAAGCCTGATATGATTGTTCTTGACCCGCCTCGTGATGGAATTCATCCTAAGGCGATTGAGAAGATTATTGATTTTGGTGTAGACAGGATTGTGTATGTATCCTGCAAACCAACCAGCCTTGCAAGGGATATTGAGATATTTGAGGCAAGGGGCTATAAGGTGCAGAAGGTGGCCTGCGTGGATATGTTCCCGGGAACGGTGCACGTGGAGTGCGTAGTATTGCTGTCAAAAGTACAGAAGTGAATACCGAAAAAAGCTTGAAAACAAGGCATTTCCGAGAGTTGGGAGTTCTTTTCCGGCTCTCGGATTTTTTCGTTTTGGGGTGCTTGCAGCCAGGAGAAATCGCGGGTTGAGTTGACAGGTTGAAAATGGGCAAGGTTGAGTTGATAAGATGATTTTGTGTAGAGTTGAAAAATGGTGATTTGGGCAAAAAAACAAGTGGATATGTCTATATCTATTGACTTAAGTATAACAAATGTTATATATTGTATAGTGTGATAATAGGAGGATTGTATGTTTGCGAATCAGGTTAAAAATGTAAGAATACAATTAGAAATGAGTCAGAAAAAATTAGCGAATGCTCTGGGAGTAAGTTTTGCTACCATTAATAGGTGGGAAAATTCAAGAAATGAACCGAGTCAACTAGCTAAAAATTCTTTTTATGAATTTTGTGAAAGCAATTTTATTGATGTTAATGAATTGAAAAAGCTTTGACGATTTTCTTGTTTATTTATAAAACTCGATTGGAGGATGTAAAATGGCCAGAGCAGATTTACTATGCGAATTAATTAAGGCAGGATTGCGAAAAGATGATATGACTTTCCGTAGAGCAACGCAAGCAATCTGTGCCGAAGAACGAACAAAACAACATGAGATATTAGCGAATAAAATAGAGCAGCTTCTAAAGGAAAATCCAGAACAGACAATTCCTACTCCGAGGAATACGAATATGCACACTATAAACAGTATTAATAGTATTCCAAAGCACTTATTTGAAGAAAAAATGCCAGAAAAAAGATTAGAGCAGCTATTACTTCCGGATAATGTTGTTGAAACATGTAGAGCGATTATTGAAGAACAGATGAGGGCGGATTTGCTTAGATCTTATGGGTTGGAACCAAGAAACAAAATTTTGCTTATAGGTCCCCCTGGAAATGGCAAGACATCTTTAGCGGAGGCAATTGCTGAAGCTCTTATGGTGCCACTTATTACTGTAAGATATGATACAATTATTGGAGCATATTTGGGAGAAACAGCATCAAGGCTCTCAAAATTATTTGAATATGCTAGTACGAGGCAATGTGTGTTGTTTTTTGATGAATTTGATACAATTGGAAAAGAACGAGGAGATCAGCACGAGACAGGTGAAAT
>JAZQKW010000017.1:0-10900 GCA_045542375.1 Butyrivibrio sp. | reverse complement strand
ATTAAGTAAAATGTGCGTAAGAACTCTGCTGATTCTGGTGTATGTGTAATTCTTGGTTTTGAGAGCATCACATAGTTCTGTAAAAGAGTAGATGTTTCCATCTGTTAATGTATTCATTATTCGGTTGGCTAATTTTTCATTTACGTCAGAAAATACATCAAGCTTTGATGAGTTTAATCTTAAGGCATGATTAAGCAGAGTAGAGCAACCATCAGGAAATACAGGCATAAACAATCCTTTTAGCGTATTAAAATACTCATATACCGCCTCAGGCATAGTATCAGAAATATTATCATTGCCATTCACATAGAGATTTCTGATTGCAGTAGCACTTGGAAATTCAGTAGTTGCTTCAACATCGTTATATCCGTTGCCGACTCTTGCAACAGTAACAGGTGTAATACCAGAATTAATCTTTTTAAGAGCCTTAATGTATTCAATGGAAAGAATATTGTTAGGAGATGATATTATTTCAGTAATATTATCGTTATTAAAATATTTTGTTAATGCCTTTTCTCTTGAAACAGGCATAGAATCCCCTAATTTCAGGTGTTGCTGCAAAATATTACGATATTCCTCAGGTTCATCAATAAGCACATCTGCAATTTTCTTAAATTCATCAAGGCTTCCGGCTTCGCTTCCAAAAGAAAGATAATCCACACTATTAAGAGCATTAACAAGTCTTACAGCACCCTCTGCAAAAATCTCTGCACTTCCTGTGGCATAAACTGTAGGGAGTTCTATTACAATGTCTGCACCACCTAAAACAGCTGCTTTGGCTCTTTTGTATTTATCTGCAATAGCAGGAAGACCTCTCTGTACAAAATTACCGCTCATAACCGCAACTATACAGTCTGCACCTGTGATTTTTCTTGTTGTTTCAATATGATATTGATGTCCTTTATGGAATGGATTATATTCTGAAATAATGCCTGCAACCTTCATTTTAAAAGCTCCGTTTTTTAACTAAGTTTTTACCTATAATATCAAAAAAATACGGTATAGGCAAATTAATAAAAATGTAATAAATTATTAAGAATATTGTTATTGAAAAATTTTACCAATAGAAGTACGATGAGAATGTATTAAATGATTGGTAGGGCACACATATGGGACAACTTGGTTGCAATGATTTAATATCGTTGCAACTTTTTTTGATTATTAGGAGGTGAATACACAGAAGTATGTTTTTTAGGGGATAAGGAAGAATTATGAAGAATTTAGGAATATCAAAGGAGAAACATAATGATTAAAAAGTTACTATTAGGATTATTATTAACATCTACAATTTTAACGGGATGTGGAATGGCTAAAGATCCATCTGCACCTACAACAGAAAATATAGAAACAACTACTGAAGAGACTACAACGGTAGAAAATGAGACTGAGGATACAACCACTTCAGCAGAAGCACCTACAGAACCCCCAACCACATGGGAAGAGGCGATAAATTGGGTAACCAAGGAAGATGTTAAGGCAGAGTTTGATAGGATTCAGATTCCTGAGAGTATTCAGAGAGTTATATTTGATAATGAGGCTGTAATTGTAACTCTAAAAGATAATATTTACTATGGCAAAGAGACTCCATTTCTCAATGTAATGAATAGTTTTGAAGAGACAATAACTCATTTTTCTATGATTAGGGCAGTAGATGTGGACTGGGATGGCAAAAATGAACTTATTATGATTGCAGGACCGAGTCACTTTTTTAAATATGGTGAAGATGTTGTACTTAAGGAGGGGGCTGATGGGAAAGTCTACATATACTGGTATGGATCACGTTATATAACAGTAAGCACTACAGGTTATTTTTATGGAAATGAATTATATTCAGGTAACGGATATATGTACAAACTTGTCTTTGAAGGTAATGATGTTCATGAAGAAAAAGTTGCTTGGGTGGATGATGGCTTTTTTGTTGAAGGTAATAAGGTAACAAGAGAAGAATTTGATGAATTTATTAAACCTAATAAATTTTTTGAAAATCATTATAACGACTGGTCTCATATGAGTTATATGTTTGAAACAAACTAATTAATAATTAAAATGGACATTATAAGATTAGACTTATAGTGTCCATTTTTTGTCTTTAAATTTAATTTTTAACTTGTATCAAAATTCCCTAAGTTGTATAATATTAATAGTTTTGTGATTCTATATATAAGAAGGGAAATATTACTATATGGCATTTATTGAGAGAATTAAAGAGAGAGCGCGTGAGAACAGAAAACACATTATTTTACCGGAAGGTATGGACAGAAGAATATGGGAAGCCGCAGAGCAGATTGTGAAAGAAGATATTGCAGATATTACCATTATTGCCACACCTGAGGAACAGGCGGAATTTGGTCAGGGACTTAATGTTGAAGGTGCTAATATAATTGATCCGTTTACATATGAGCATCTCGACAAGTATATAGCAGACCTTGTAGAGCTTCGTAGAATGAAGGGTATGACACCAGGTGAAGCTAAGGATCTTCTTACAACAGATTATATCTATTTTGCCTGTATGATGCTTAGAGAGAACAAGGCTGACGGTATTGTATCAGGAGCATGTCATTCAACTGCCAATACTTTAAGACCGGCACTTCAGCTTATTAAGGCTAAGCCGGGAAGCAGACTTGTATCAGCATTCTTCATTATGGTTGTTCCGGATTGTGAACTTGGACATAATGGAACATTTCTTTTTGGAGACTGTGGTCTTGAGCAGAATCCTGAATCAGAGAAGCTTGCAGGCATTGCGATTTCATCTGCAGAATCATTTAAGTACCTTGTAGAAGGAGAACCACTTGTAGCTATGCTTTCATATTCTACTAAGGGTAGTGCAAGACACGCAGATGTAGATAAGGTATATAATGCATATAAGATTGCCAGAGATAATGCACCATATCTTAAGATTGACGGAGAATTGCAGCTTGATGCCGCACTTATTCCTGAGATTGCGGAATACAAGGCACCGGGAAGTAAGGTTGCAGGTAAGGCTAATGTGCTTATTTTCCCTGACCTTGACTCAGGTAACATTGGATATAAGTTAGTACAGCGTCTTGCAAAAGCAGAAGCTTATGGACCTATTACTCAAGGTATGAACAAGCCGGTTAACGACCTTTCAAGAGGATGTTCAGCAACAGATATTGTTGGTGTAGTAGCAATAACAGCCGTACAGGCTCAGAAGAATTAATAGAGGTTAGATATGAAGATTTTAGTTATTAATTGTGGAAGTTCATCACTTAAATTTCAGTTAATCGATTCTGATACAGAGACTGTTCTTGCTAAGGGACTTTGTGAGAGAATAGGAATTGATGGAAGATTGGTATACACTCCTAATGGTGGTGAGAAGTCAAGCAGTGACTTGGCTATGCCGACTCATACAGAGGCTATACAATACGTGCTTGATGCACTTACAGACAGTGAAAGAGGAGTTATTTCTGAGCTTTCTGAAATAGATGCTGTCGGACACAGAGTTGTTCATGGCGGTGAGAAGTTTACGGGTTCAGTACTTATTGATGAATCAGTGGAAGAATATATAAGAGAATGCAGCGCACTTGCTCCTTTACACAATCCTGCTAACCTTATTGGAATTGAAGCATGTCGCAAGCTTATGCCTAATACACCGATGTCAGCTGTATTCGATACAGCATTTCATCAGACTATGCCGGTTAAGGCATATATGTATGGACTTCCAATTGAATATTATGAGAAATATAAGGTTAGAAAATATGGTTTCCACGGAACCAGCCACAGCTATGTGTCTAAGAGAACAGCAGAGATACTTGGAATTCCGTACGACAATTCTAAGATAATAGTATGTCATCTTGGAAACGGAGCTTCTGTTTCAGCAGTTATGAATGGACGTTGTGTTGATACTTCAATGGGACTTACTCCGCTTGAAGGACTTGTAATGGGAACACGATCAGGTAATATTGATCCATCTGTAATTGAGTTTATAGCACATAAAGAAAATAAGTCTATTGATGAGATTATGCATATTCTTAATAAAGAATCTGGAGTTCTTGGCCTTTCAGGAGGAATATCAAGTGATTTCAGAGACATTGACAGTGCAGCGGACAATGGCAACAAGTATGCTAAGGATGCACTTGATATTTTCTATTACTCTGTAGCTAAGTACATTGGTTCATATGCTGCAGCAATGAATGGTGTTGATGCAATTGCTTTTACAGCAGGTGTAGGAGAGAATGATGCACGAACAAGAAAGGCGATATGTGAATACCTTGGATATCTTGGTGCTAAGATTGATGAAGATGCGAACAATGTAAGAGGTAAGGAAGCAATTATTTCGACTGAGGATTCAGCAGTTAAGCTTCTTGCAGTACCTACTAACGAAGAACTTGCAATAGCAAGAGAGACCGTATCATTGTTAAAATAAAATTTATTTAAAAAATATTTGACAAACAAATAGAGCATTAGTATAATGATACAGGTGTGCTTTTGGCATGTACTGTTTAGGAGGAAATCATGTTAGTAGATATTTCAGATGTGCTTCTTAATACAGGTAAGGTTAAGAAGTATACCATTAAGTACGGATTGGACAGTTTTTCATATAAGAATGGTGACTACCGAGTGGTAAGTTCTGAACCGTTTGAAATTGAAGTTGTCAGTCCGGATAAGAATAAGCTTAACATCAGAGGACAAGGCGAGATATTTCTTGCCATACCATGTAACAGATGTCTTACAGATGTTGATACAATAATTGATATCAGCATAGATGAAGAGATTGACATGGATACTGATGTGGACGAGCAGAATTTTGTTGAAGGTCATAATATTGATGTAGACAAGATGCTTGAGACAGAGTTGTTACTTAATATACCGGGGAAAGTTCTTTGCAATGAAGATTGCAAGGGCATATGCACGGTATGTGGTAAGAATCTCAATGAAGGCGAGTGCGGATGCGATAGATTTGTACCGGACCCGAGAATGGCAGCAATTAACGATATTTTTGACAAATTTAGCAAATAAATCAGTACTTTAAGGTCAATGTTAAGGAGGTGCAAAGATCATGTCTATTTGTCCAAAGAATAAATCTTCAAGATCTCATAGAGATAAAAGAAGAGCCAACTGGAAGATGAGTACACCAAATTTAGTAAAATGCAGTAAGTGTGGTGCTCTTATGATGTCTCACAGAGTATGTAAGGCTTGTGGATCATACAATAAGAAGGAAATCATTTCACAGGAAGCTTAATGTTAATGAAAAGCCTTTCGGAGGATTCCGAAGGGCTTTGTTTCGTTGGATTATAAAAAACAGTTGAAATATTAATTCTTTTTTAGTATATTATAGACATTGTAAGTTATAATGACGGAGGGCTGTTATGGCGAAGACAATCACTATTGCAGTTGATGCAATGGGCGGAGATAACGCACCTGTAGAAATTGTGAAGGGTGTAGTTGCCGCAGTTAACGACAACAGAGCAGTTAAAGTTAAATTAGTAGGTATTGAAGATCGTGTTAAGGAAGAATTGAGTAAGTATACTTACGACAGTGAAAGAATACAGGTCATTAATGCTACTGAAGTTATAGAGACAGCAGAACATCCTGTTAATGCAATCAGACGTAAGAAGGATTCTTCTATGGTTGTTGCAATGAATCTTGTTAAAGCCGGTGAGGCGGATGCTTTTATATCGGCAGGAAGTACAGGAGCAGTTCTTGTAGGAAGTCAGGCAATTATCGGAAGAATTAACGGAGTCAAGAGACCGCCTCTTGCACCTGTTTTACCTACGGTTAAAGGACCTACAATTCTTGTGGATTGTGGTGCTAATGTTGATTCAAGACCGGATCACCTTGTTTTATTCGCTAAAATGGGAGCGATATACAGTGAATATGTTCTTGGAATTAAGAATCCGAAGGTTGGAATTGCTAATAATGGAGCTGAGGAAGAGAAGGGCAACCAGTTAGTTAAAGAGACATTTCCATTACTTAAGGAATGTAAGTCTATTAATTTTATCGGAAGCGTTGAGACTAAGGATATACCACAGGGCAATGCAGATGTAGTAGTCTGTGATGGATTTGTTGGTAATGCCATTCTTAAGATGTATGAAGGTGTTGGTACAACCCTTATTTCAGAGATTAAGAAGGCGATGTTATCAAGTTTCAGAGGTAAGCTTGGGGCATTACTTGTGAAGCCTTCACTTAAGAAAGTTCTTAAGAAATATGATGCTACCGAATACGGTGGAGCACCTCTTTTAGGACTTAATGGACTTGTTGTGAAATCACATGGCAGTTCTACAGCTAAAGAGATTCAGAAATCAGTGGAACAGTGTATATCTTTTGTTGAATCAGATATCAATTCCAAGATTAAGGAAGTTCTTGATACAGATAATTAGTTATTCGCAATTAGAGCGATACAGAATATTATAGTATATATGAAAGGATAGGTAGAGTTATGGAATTTGAAAAGTTGCAGCAGATTATTGCAGAGGTATTGAATGTTGATGCTGACGAAATCACAATGGATACAACTTTCGTTGATGATTTAGGCGCAGACTCACTTGATGTTTTCCAGATTATCATGGGAATCGAAGAAGAATTTGATATTGAAATTCCTAATGAAGCAGCAGAATCAATCGTTACAGTTGCTGATGCTGTTGAGCAGATTAAGAGTGCTCTTAACTAATATCAAAAGATCAACTAAGTTAATAAAAAAGCCCATTGTATATGGGCTTTTTTGTCATATTGGGATTATATGAGGAACAGCAATGGACATTAAAGAATTTGAGAAAAATATTGGATATTTTTTTAAAGAGCAGGAATTGTTAAAATTAGCACTTACTCACAGTTCTTACGGCAACGAGAATTACAGAGACAAGCTTCACAATAATGAAAGACTGGAATTTCTTGGGGATGCAGTATTAGAGCTTACAGTTAGTGATTTTCTCATCAACAAATATATAAATTTACCGGAAGGTGAGCTTACCAAAATAAGAGCCAGTATTGTATGTGAACCCACACTTGCCATATGTGCGAGAGATATTCACGTAAATGATGTTATTTTTCTTGGTAAAGGCGAAGAACTGACCGGGGGCAGATTCAGGGACTCTATTATAAGTGATGCACTTGAAGCAGTTATTGGTGCTATATACACTGATGGAGGCATTGAATGTGCCAGGGATTTTATCCATAGATTTATACTTAACGATATTGATAATAAGAAGTTATTTGTGGATAGCAAAACAATTTTACAGGAAATGCTTCAAGCCACTTTTGGTTCTGCGCCGGAATATGTTCTTGTTAAGGAGTCAGGACCGGATCACTGTAAAATATTTGAGACCGAAGTACATATTGAAGGCAGAACGATAGGAACCGGTAGCGGAAGAACTAAGAAAGCCTCTGAGCAGCAGGCTGCTTACAATGCGATTTTAGATATTAAGAACAAGCAGGTATAATTATGTATTTAAAAAAGATAGAAGTACAAGGATTTAAATCTTTTGCCAATAAAATGGTATTTGATTTTGATAACGGAATAACCGGTATCGTAGGACCTAACGGAAGCGGTAAAAGTAATATTGCAGATGCCGTAAGATGGGTTCTTGGTGAACAGAGCGCCAAGCAGCTCCGTGGTGCAAGAATGGAAGATGTAATTTTTGCAGGCACAGAGACAAGAAAGCCTGTAAGCTTTGCAAGCGTATCACTTACAATTGATAATTCGGACCATCAGTTAGATATAGATTACGACGAAGTAACCGTATCAAGACGAGTATTCCGTTCCGGTGAAAGTGAGTATCTCATTAACGGAAGCAATTGCAGATTGAAAGACATTAATGAGCTTTTCTATGACACAGGTATCGGTAAAGAAGGCTACTCAATTATCGGACAGGGTCAGATTGATAAGATTCTTAGCGGTAAGGCTGATGAGAGAAGGGAACTTTTTGATGAAGCGGCAGGAATTGTTAAGTTTAAGAGACGTAAAGTAGAGACACAGAAGAGTCTTAATGACGAAAGCAACAACTTAATAAGAATTAATGATATTTTAGCCGAGCTGGAAAAACAGGTCGGTCCTTTAGAACGCCAGTCAGAAAAAGCCAGGGAATATCTGAAATTAAAAGAAAATCTTAAGAAATACGAGATTAATCTTTTTCTTAATGAGGCAGATTCCTTAAAGCAGGAGTTGAAGGAATTAACCGATAAGCTTAACATTGTAGAAACTGATTTGGAGCAGACTACAAAAGAACTTGATGGCATTAAGTCTATGTATAGTGAAAAGGATGAAGAGCTTAATACCATTAATAACAGAATTGACGAACTTACTACATATAATAATCAGGCTGAAATTGATAAGAACAAATTACTCAGCCAGATAGAGATTTTAAAAGAACAGATTAATTCAGCTAATCTTAATGATGCCCATCTTGCAGAACGTCTTCGTGCTATCAATGAACAGATAGAAGAACGTAACGAAGAGAAGAAAAATCTTCTTAAGCAGAAATTTGAGATAAGCGAAGAAGCGGATGATATTTATCTTAGACAATCAGAAGCGGATAAAGAGGTTACAAGGCTTACTGAGGAAATTGACAGACTTACTACGGAAGTTGAAGCCAAGAAAAATAACATATTTGAAAACCTCAACCAGAAAAGCTCAATTAAGACAAGCATACAGCGTTATGAGACAATGCTTGAACAGATTAATATTCGTAAGGCAGAGATTACGGGAAGATTAATTAATTTTAAAACTGATGAAAATGAATTTGATGCGTCTATTAAGGATGCCAAAACAAAGCTTGACGGTATTAATCGTGAAATTACAGGAATTCAGACAGAAATCGATAAGCTTACTGCTTTGAGTAACGATAATAAGGAACTCAGAACAGAGAAGAAGAATCAGCTTGGTCAGGTGAAAGAGAACCATATGCGTTCAATTTCAAGACTTGAAACATTAAAGAATATTGCAGAACGATATGATGGTTATGGAAACAGCATTCGTAAGGTTATGGAATGCAAAGACGTTAATCAGGGAATATTAGGTGTTGTAGCTGATTTAATCAAGACCGAGAAGAGATATGAAATCGCAATAGAAACAGCACTTGGCGGAACTATCCAGAATATTGTTACCGACAATGAGGATACTGCTAAGAAGATGATAGCCTACCTTAAGAACAATAAATTCGGTAGAGCAACATTTCTTCCGCTTTCTGCAATTTCACAGAAAAACAATCGCAGAGATGATATTACAGGAGAACAGGGATTTATTGGATACGGAAGCGAGCTTGTTAAAACAGAAGGTGAATTCAGGGTTCTTGCTGAATATCTTTTAGGAAGATGTGTAGTTGTAGATAATATTGATAATGCTCTTAAGCTTAACAGAAAGCATAACTATTCGTTAAAGATAGTTACACTGGAAGGCGAACTTCTTAATCCGGGAGGTTCAATGACCGGTGGTGCATTCAAGAACACAAGCAACCTTCTCGGAAGAAGAAGGGAAATATCCGACCTTGAAGAGGTAATAGCAAAAGCTGAAAAGCAGATGTCATCTATTACAGCAGAGATAGAAAGACTTGAAGCTGATATAGCCTCAGCCAAGGAAGACATTCTTAACAGACAGGAAATTCTTCAGTCAAAATTTATCGAGCGCAATACGCTTGAACTTAATTACAATAATCTTTCAGAAAAACAGGCTGAAATACTATCAGTATACGAAAACAGCCGTAAGGAAGAAAAAGAAATTGAGATACAGATAAAAGAAATCAAGGAACAGCTTGAGTTTAATAAGAATGAATTGACTGCAATTGAGAATACTAACGAGGCTAATACCGCAGATATTACAAAAATGACAGCAGAGGCGGATTCACTTAAGGTTGAGCTTGCTGAAAAGACTAAGATTGCAGAAGCAGTTCATATTGAATACTCACAGATTGAGCAGAAGAGTCATTTTGCAGAAGAAAGCGTAAAACGAATTCTTAGAGAAATTGACAGACTTAGAGACGGAATAAGCGATATAGAAGACAGTAAGGAAGATTCCCAGACTGAAATCAATATTAAAAATGAGCAGATTAAACTTATTTCGGATACAATAGTAGAGGCAGAAGCAAGAATAGAAGCAGGAACCGCTGAACTTGCCACACTTAAGTCAAGAAAAGAAGAACTGAGCGTAGACCTTAAGGCATTTTTTGATACAAGAGAAGAATGCCAGAATAAGCATATGCAGCTTGAAAAAGAACAGTTCAGATTAAGCGACCGTAAAGAAAAAGTGGAAAATACAAGAGATTCACATATTGAATATATGTGGAACGAATATGAGATTACACTTAGTCAGGCTGCGGAAATCAGAGATGAAAGTCTTAACAATGAAAGCGAAATGAAACGAATTGTTACAGAAATTAAAGCTGACATTCGTAAGCTTGGAGATGTTAATGTTAACGCAATTGAGGATTATAAGGAAGTATCAGAAAGATATGAATTCCTCAAAACACAGCATGATGACCTTGTTATTGCAAGGGACAAGCTTATCGCTGTAATTGAAGAACTGGACAAAGGCATGCGCGAACGCTTTACTGCCAAGTTTGAAGACATTAAGGTGGAATTTGACAAAGTATTCAAACAGCTTTTTGGTGGTGGAAAAGGTACTATTGAACTTGATCCAGAAGCAGATATTCTTGAAGCAAATATTTCAATTATATCTCAGCCGCCAGGAAAGAAGCTTCAGAACATGATGCAGTTATCGGGTGGTGAGAAAGCACTTACAGCGATTGCACTTCTTTTTGCAATCCAGAACCTTAAGCCTTCACCGTTCTGTCTTCTTGATGAGATTGAAGCGGCACTTGATGATTCGAATGTAAAACGTTTTGCTAAGTATCTTAACAAGCTAAAATCTAAAACTCAGTATATTGTCATTACTCACAGACAGGGTACAATGGCTGCGGCTGATACACTTTATGGTATTACAATGCAGGAG
>JAZQKW010000016.1:0-9841 GCA_045542375.1 Butyrivibrio sp. | reverse complement strand
ATTGTTACAGGGTTTGGTTCATCGATTGCATACTTGATTTATGCGTGTATAAGTGCACTGATAGTTGCTTTTTTTGGGCATTATATTGTGAAGGTTAAGACCCCTGTCTTTATTACCGGTGGAGTTTTATTGGGGATTAATGGACTGATTACCGTAATTAAGAAAAATAAAGATTTTGAGGTGGATAATTCTTCCGAAAGTAACTTTATGAATCTTGTTATTGGATTTATGGTAGGATTTACCAGACCTATAATTATACTTGAATTTGTATGTATGTATATATACTGCGGCATAGAATATCTTACCTTTAAAGAAGCAGAGATGCTACTTACAGGCACCTATATAGGTGTGTTTGCATGGTGGCTGATAGTGGACTTTGTTGTTAAACTAATCAGTATTAAAAAAGAGATACGCAATATGGGCGCGTATAACAGAATTTTTGGTGTAATCATACTGGCAGTAGGGGCTTTTATTATTGTTATGGAGAGAATTGGATAAATGCAGGATAAAATATTATTTTTTGATATAGACGGTACAATATGGAATGAGAAAAATGAGATATGCGACAGTACCATTGAGGCTATAAGACTTGCAAGGAAGAAGGGGCATAAGGCTTTTCTGTGCAGTGGCAGAAGCAGGGCGTATATTAATAATTCAACGCTTCTTGATATTGGTTTTGACGGAATAGTATCTGCCTGTGGAATGATGGTTGAATATCAGGATGAAGTTATTTTTTATCAGAAGTTGGATAATGATATTGTTGAATCAACTATTAATGAGGTGCGTAGACATGGTTGCAAGCCTATTCTTGAAGGTGTAGATTATCTCTATATGGATTATGATGAATTTGAGGGAGATTACTATGGAGATAAGCTCAGACGTGAACTGGGACAAAATATAGTTCAGATAAAAGACACTTGGGGAAAATGGGAGACATGTAAAATATCCTGTGATACAACCGGTGTTGATATGGATGCCTGTCGTAAGACGTTGGATGATAAATTTGAATTAATAATACATAGTCCGTCGGTGGTTGAGATGGTGCCAAAGGGATACAGTAAAGGAACCGGAATCATCAAAGTATGCGAACTGCTTGGTAAGGATGTAAGAGATACTATTGCTTTTGGAGACAGTCCTAATGACATCGAGATGTTAAAAACAGCAGGCATGGCAGTGGTAATGGGTAATGGAGATTCATACGTGAAGACACTGGCTGATTATGTGACAACATCGGTGGAAAAGGACGGAATTTGGACTGCATGTAGGCATTTTGGACTAATTTAGTGGAAAAATTGAAAAAAATTTAAATTTTCTATTGCATATTTTGAATACTTGGGATATATTATAGGCGTTGACCGAAAAGGTTTAAAAATAGGAGGGATTTTATTATGCCAAAGAAATCAGTAGAAAAAGTAGCTGAAGTTAAGGAAACAGTTAAGGCAGCAGAAGTTAAAGAGACTAAGACACCAGTGGTTAAAGAAGAAGTTAAAGAGACAGCTAAGAAAGCACCTGCTAAGAAGGCACCTGCTAAGAAGGCACCTGCTAAGACAACAACAGCTAAGAAGGAAGTTGTAACAGAAACATATATCCAGTTTGCAGGACAGGAGACATTAACATCTGAGATTCTTGCTAAGGTAAAAGCTGCATATGTAGCAGAAGGACATAAGGAATCTGCAATCAAGTCTGTTAAGCTTTATGTTAAGCCTGAAGATTCAGCAGTATACTATGTTATTAATGAAAAGGCAGTTGGAGTAGTTTCACTTTTCTAATTGTATTTAAAATGGTAACACTTAAGAAGTTGTACATAATTGTGCAACTTCTTTTTTCTTTTTGTAGTTTTTTTGGTAAAAAAACATCTTGATTTTGATACGGAGATAGAATAATAATATTATTGATAAAATATTTTTTGAGAGGTTATCAATGGATTTTTTTAGTATTGTAAAAATGCTTGGTGGACTTGCTTTATTTCTGTTTGGAATGAATGCAATGGGAGATGGACTTTCTAAGCTCTCGGGCGGTAAGATGGAGAAGATTTTGGAAAAGCTTACATCTAACAGAATTAAAGGCGTATTGCTGGGAGCGGGTGTTACTGCTGTAATCCAGAGTTCGTCGGCAACAACAGTAATGGTAGTTGGTTTTGTTAATTCGGGGATTATGAAACTGAGACAAGCGGTAGGTATTATTTTTGGTGCTAATATTGGTACTACAATAACATCATGGATACTTAGTTTGTCAGGGTTGACCTCAGGAAGCTTTGTTGTAAAGCTTTTTAAGCCGTCAACATTTGCGCCAATTATTGCAGTGATAGGTATTATACTTATCATGTTCTCTAAGAAGGACAAGAAGAAGGATATTGGTACAATACTTGTAAGTTTTGGTATACTTATGACCGGTATGGACATTATGAGTGCTGCAGTGGCAGGACTTAAGGATAATCCTACATTTACGAGCCTTTTTACAATGTTCTCTAATCCGATACTTGGTCTTATGGCAGGTGCTCTGCTTACAGCAGCGATTCAGAGTTCATCAGCCTCAGTTGGTATTTTACAGACCCTTTGTAGCACAGGTGCAATCACATATAGCAGTGCATTGCCGATTATTCTCGGACAGAATATTGGAACATGTGTTACAGCTCTTATTTCATCTGTGGGAGCAAGTAAGAATGCCAAGAGGGCTGCTTTTGTACATCTGTATTTTAATATAATTGGTACATTAGCGTTTATGGGTGTATTCTATGGAATTAATGCTTTTGTGGATTTTGCATTTATGAACGATTCAGCTAACGCACTTGGAATTGCAATTGTGCATACGGTGTTTAATGTCTTTGCAACAGCTCTTCTTCTTCCGTTTGCTAACGGGCTGGAGAAGCTTGCCACTGTTACAGTACGAGATAAGAATGAGGAAGTCTCTGCACAGAATGAATTCAGACTTCTTGACCCACGTTTCCTTGAGAGACCTGCATTTGCAGTTGAGCTTGGAAGAAAGACAATATGCAATATGGCTAAGGTTGTTAAGAGTTCAATGGAAATGGCATTGGAGCTTTTAGATAATTACGACGAGGTTAATGCTAAGAAGCTTGTAGATATGGAAACCCTTGTTGACAACTATGAGGACGAACTGGGCGATTATCTTGTTAAATTAAGTTCTAAGAATCTTACAGAAACGGACTCTGACTTGGTTAATAAGATGCTTCACTGTATTGGAGATTTGGAAAGAATTTCTGACCATTCTCTTAATATCAAGGAGGCGGCAGAAGAGATGCATAATAAAGGCATTGAGTTTTCGGAAGAAGCAAGAGCAGAGCTTGAAGTATTCTTCAGAGCAATTAGGGATATTCTTAAGTATACGATTGATGGTCTTATTAACGATGACAAAGAAAGTGCAGTAATGGTTGAACCACTTGAAGAGGTTATCGATACAATTAATGATGGAATTAAGGGTAGACATGTTAAACGTCTCAGAAAGGGATTGTGTACAATTGAGCTTGGCTTTATCCTTTCAGATGTTACCAATAACCTTGAGCGAGTGGCAGACCACTGTTCTAACATAGCGGTTTCTGAGCTTCAGACAGGAATGCATGAATTTGAAGCACATGAATATCTTATTAAGATGAAGCAGGATGATAACAACTACAAGGAAAGATACAACAGATTTGTAGAAGAATACAAATTACCATAATGATATAAAGAGACGGAATTACAGTGGTCTCACTGTAATTCCGTTTACTTCTACCTGGTCGGTAACTTCTATCATAATGTATGTCTTGCCATCAATCTGTCTTGTCTCAATAAGGTCTGTACGGTCGTTGTCTACTTTGATGACAACCTGAGGAGTCTTAACCTCAAAGGTCTTAGAGCTTGCAACTGTTGATGCCATAAAGCTTGTGGTACTTCCTGCGGTATTGTCGTAATGAGTATCGAATTCTGTTATCTGCTCATTGCTGATACCACTTGTTTCGAGAAGCTTTCTTACATCGGTCTTATCGAGGACAACCGGGTCAGGCTGTTCTTTTTTTACATCAATAAAACTGTTAAGGTTCTCTTGAAAATTCTTAACCGTCTCAAAATTACATTCTTCACCAAGAACTTCAGTTATTACTTCTGTAAAGGTTTCCTTCTGATTCTTATAAGTCATAGGGGTAACGCATCCCAATACACCATCAATAAAATCAGACTGTACTGTTTCGCTGTTACGGCTGTAGTACAGAATATTATGTATGTCTGTGTTGCGGTCGTTGAATGCAGGGAAGAGGAATGCGTGTTCCGGATTCTCTACAATCCAGTCTCTGATTCTGTTTTCAAAAGAATTGGTCTCTGCATTATAGCAAAGTCCCTCCTTGGAGAGATTAACAGGACATATTGAGCAGAGAATATGTTCATATACGTAATCCGATGCATCATCCATTTCCAAACCGTCACTTGATTTGCCCGGTACGTCATAGCTGGCATCAATGAGGAGAATCAGATAATTCTCGCCATATACATAGTTATCAATAATCTTGTTATAAAACAGTTCAAGAAGCTCATCATCCTTAAGATGACTGTCTCTCAGCTTCATAAGGAAATCCTGACTGCCTCCCGCCATCTCTGTCTCAAGAGGGAATTCCATGTTCATAAGATTCTTGCCAATACTTCCGGAAAGAGATGCACGGAATATGGAAAAATACTTGTAGATTTCTTCATCAGGCAGTGAGAGAAAAGCATCCTTGAAGGTGGTTATTTTGTTCTTGTTACCATCAACATAGCATCCGCAGATTCGTGAGATGCAGCATCTTTCGTTAGTAAATAATTTTTTGATTTCTGAGATTTCTTTCTTGTTCATTGTGTACTTCCTTATCGTAAATAATACTTATAAAAGTATAAAACAAAAGGATATTAATTGCAATGAAAATACTTTTTTAGTATAATTAGCACAGGCTTTAAATGCGGAGGAATTAGATGACGGAGAAGAAAATTTTCAGGGTTAATCCCGCTATTTTAATATTGTTGCTTATATGCGTTATGGGTGGCGTGGTGCTTATGTTTTATGGAAGCATTGCTTCTCTTGGAAGAGAAGAGGAACCCGGAGATGTAGTGATGCGTATAATTGGTGCGGTAATTTTTGTCGTTGTAGGCGGGATTGCTGTATTGCTTGAGCATAAATCCAAGAAAAGACATATAGAATTTCTGTCCAGGAGACATCTGAGAACATCGGACGCTCTTGATTCAGTTATGAAGCTCGGAATGAAGGTTAAAGAGGATTCCGGAAAATTATTTTATCTTATCGCAGAGATTGAGGATGCTCTGGTTAAGCTGGCTCCCAGCCTTGAGGATATCAAGAACACAGGAGATGTATTACAGGAAGAATCAGATGCACAGACGAAGGCTGCTTACAATATTAAGAAAACAGTTGCCAAAGCAGGTTCCAAGACTCATGCAATGACAGAAATGGCAAGAGAATCTTTGAAAATAATAGCCGGTGGTAACGATAGTGTAAGAGCACTTAAGAACACTTCTGCAACCATGACGGACACCAATGTGGCTATGAGAAGGACACTTTCTGACTTCGTTGACAAGATTGGCAGATTGAAGGAAAAGACTAAGAAGATAAACGAGATATCCTCTCAGGCAGGACTTCTGTCTCTTAATGTAACAGTTGAATGTTCAAGAGCGGGAACTGCCGGCAGAGGCTTTGTTGTTGCCGGCGAGGAGTTAAGAGGCTTATCAGATAAGACGAGAACGCTTACCGACGAAATAGATGTTATCGCTACAGAGCTTCAGTATGGTGCGGAGACTGCGGATAAGTATATAGGCGCAATGTCAGACCATATTGGGCAGGAAAATGCAATGATTGAGTATTCTAAGAACAGCTATGACCAGCTTAGTGAAAGGTTCAATGATCTGTATGAGAGTTTTTCTATGATTAGAAGAGAACTTGCAGGTATTGAAAAGTCTGGTGATGAGCTTATTCAGAGCATCAATGCCATTGCATCGGTTGGAACAACCTGTATAAAAGAGGGAAAGGATATTTATGAGATTGGTGAACAGAATCTTCGAAGAACGGAGAAAACTGCACAGTTAGCCAAGGAACTGGCTGATGCGGTAGAGGAAATAGAGAGGTATATATGAAAATAAGAGTTCCTGATTATTACAAGGAGTTTAAGTGCATAGCGGAACGATGTACGGATACATGCTGCGCAGGGTGGCAGGTAGACGTGGATGATGCCTCCTACGCTTACTACAAGACCATTAAAGGCTCTTTTGGGGACAGGCTTAAGTCTGTTATGGTTGATGGCAAAAAAGGCGCAGAAGGGCAATTTAGGATACGTCCTGACGGTCGCTGTCCGTTTCTTAATGATAATAATCTCTGTGATTTGTATGCAGAGCTTGGAGAAGAGGCTTTATGCGTGACCTGTGACCAGTACCCAAGGTATCACTGTGAATTTGGTAACGTTAGGGAAACAGGTATTGCTTTATCTTGTATAACGGCAGCAGAGCTTATACTTAAGGACAACAGAACACCGGGCTTTGATGAGTACGAGGATGAGAATTCGTTTCCGTCAATTAACAATATAGATGCGGAGTTATATTTTGCACTGGTAAAAGCAAGGGACAAAGCATATAGCATTATATGGGACAGAAATTATAACATCTGGGATCGTATGACCTTGCTTATGTATTTTTCACTTGATTTACAGAAGAAGATTAAAAAGCCTGCAGGGATTGCGGAAGTAATAGCATTATACACCAAGGAATATATGGACAAATGTCTTGATGCGGTGCATAGGGAAAAAAGCGATACAACGGATATAATCGAGAATTACAAAGGCATATTTTTTACATATCTAAAGCAGGTAATTATCAAAAAAGAATGGCCGGAAATGATTGACCGTCTGTATGAAAATATGTATTATGGTGATTTTGCCGGCATACTTAAGGAGTTTACAAAAGAGTATGCAGATAAGGAATATGAGCTTGAAAATATAATCACTTATTTTGTGTACAGGTATTTTCTTAAGGCTGTTTTTGACAGGGATGTACTTACCAAGGTGAAGATGGGTGTAATCAGTACTCTTGTTATATATCAGTGTCTTGCATCAGAGTGGTATCGCAAAGGCAAGAAGCTTGATTATGATGACAGGGTGCATGTGGCTCATCTCTATTCAAGAGAGGTGGAACATTCGGAAGAAAATTTCGAATCGTTGTGCAAAGCCTTCGCTAAAAAGAGGCGTTTTCTGCCGAAAAATCTGGTGAGACTTATGCAGTTTAACAATAGATAATTTAATACATATCTGTGATTATTGATATGTACGTCGGTAGAGTTAAGTGGTACAATGTCGATGAAATAAGTGGATTGTAAATATACAGTAAGGAGGAGACTATGAAAAAAGAAAAAATATTACCACGTGAGCAATATGAGAAAAAACGGGAACGAAAAAAAGATTTTTTTGCTATTCTTATAGGCATTGGAATTATTGCTATATGTGGTCTTGTATTTTGGGTAATAAGAGGAGAAAGGAAAGAAAGTTTTTCTGTTACACATTCAGGAGTAATACTCAATAAAGAGAGAGAGTATGTTGGTAACTGCGTTGTGGAAATTAAAGGAGAATGGGTTTATAGAGGGCGTTTTTCTAAAAAAATCAGAAAATATACATATTCTGTAGCTGTAAAAGATTCAGACAAAAAAGATTTAATGTTTGATACAGGGATAATCAGAGTAGATACAGCTAGCGGTGTTAATAATAACCAGCACATACTGGCATTGAGCTATTTTGATGTTGAGGAACAAAGAAATTATTTACTTGGTACTATGAATGAGCTTGATAATTTCAAAAAGGTAATATTGAGATATGATGATTGTGATTATATCGTTGTAGCACCTGCCACTAATGCCGAAGAAGCGGCGGTAGTTCTCGAATATGAGAACCAGAAACTCTTAGAACAATTTAACAAATAAACAACATACCGGAGAATGTGTATATCACAATCTCCGGTAATTTTATTTCAGTATCTTAAGTTTGGTTGCAAGTCTTGCAATTCGCATTCCCATTGGGAATTCTTTCAGTTCTTCTCTTGTTAATCCCTTGAAAAGGAAGATAAGAACAAAATAAATTATAACTGCCAGCACGATTAGAATTACTGTTACAAAAGCATTCACAAAATAGTTGGCTGGTAATATTTTGCCTAAAAGCACATTTAAAATATATGTGACAGCCCACATAACCACTGATGCTGCCGCAGGGACTAAGAAGGTTGTGCGGATTTCCTGCTTGTAACGATGCTTACTGATGGCATACCAGTTAAGGATACATACCACAAGTGGATAAGTTATGTTGCCTATTACAAGGGCGTATACCCCAAGGTTGGTGAATTTAAGAAGCAAAGCAACCAATGCAATGTGTATAGCCAATGAAATTGACGCATGTATAACAGGGAGACGCATCTTGTCCCTTCCCTGAAGTGCTGCGTTAGTGGCAGTGGACAGGGCATAAAATACAACGGCTATTGAACCGTACAAAAGGAGCTTGCCTGATAAAACCGTTTCCGTTGTAGGAAACAGCAACACCATAAGTCTTGTTGATAATGCTGAAAGTCCCATTGCACAAGGAAAAGCAATAATCATGTTGAATTTAATGGTTGATGCAAGTCGTTCCTTGAATTCCACGAACTTACCCAATGTGAACAATGAGACCAATGTCGGTATCATTGATGATGCAAGGGCTGAGGAAATCGCATTAGGAATATTAACCATTAAACGGTATTTGGAACTGTATATTCCGTAAAGAACCTGCTTGGATTCACCTGCATACATATTACCGAACATAAATCCGTCGATAACACCGATTGCCTGATATACGGTCTGACTTAATATAACAGGTACAATGGTGAATACAAGGGATTTAATAATTTCACCATTGGAAACCGTAAGTCCGTGCTTGTCATGCCTTACATGCTTCATCATTCTAGGCTTGTAAATCACATACAGGAATATGAGGAAGCAGAGACTTGATATGGCACCGAAAAGTGTACCTAAGGTTCCGCCTGCTGCACCCCATCTTGCTTTGTTAAAATCCGATGAAAATATTTTAACAAATATAAAGGCGGCGATTATACTTACCAGTGCATTAACTATCTGTTCAATTAACTGTGATACCGCTGTAGGCATCATAGTCGAACGGCTTTGGAAAAAACCTCTTAACGTACCCACAATGGCAACGACCAGTATGGTAGGTGACAATACTCTTAACGGAACAGCAACTCCGGCATATCCGGAAACTTTTTCTATAAAGCCTGCACCGAAGAAAATTAAAAGTGTCATAACCGTACCCGATATCAATGAAAAAATCATTGAGAAGTACAAAGTCTTCATTCCGTTGCGATATTCTTTCTTGGCGAATCTTGCTGAGAGTAACTTAGACACTGCAAGTGGCATGCTGTAAGAAGAAAGAATCAGTGCTATGGAGTATATTTCAAAAGCAAAACTGTAAAGGGCATTTCCTTCGTCGCCAATGGCGGCAGACATAGGACTTCTGTAAAGCATACCGATAATTCGTGAAATAACGGAAGCTACTGCAAGAATAGTACCCTGCTTGATTATGTTGTTATCTGATTTATTGTTAGTAGCCAAAATATTTCTCCTGCTTAAAATGTATCAATACTACTATACCCCTAGTATTTTCATTTTTCAATTAAAAAATAAATTACTTTATAATCCCGTAGTGCAGACCGTCGTTTAATAAGCATATTGCACTGTTTCTGTGACAAAATAGGATTTTTGATATGGATGACTGTGCGCCCATAAAACCATTCGGAGTGGCATGTAACTTTGTAAAAGACAAAATTATTTCAGCAAAACAGGGAAC
>JAZQKW010000015.1:0-2720 GCA_045542375.1 Butyrivibrio sp. | reverse complement strand
CCTCTTTTGACCTTATCCCTTATGACTGTCATGACGAAATCAGCAAAGGCTTCACCTTCTTTTCTTCTTACTACTTCCGTACTCTGAGGAATAAATTCATCAAAGCAGATGAAGGAAGCCCTGCTCATATCCATGCCCTTTACCGCTTTTATCTTGCTCATGGAAACTATCTCGCCCAAAGGAGCACCAACAGGATTACCTTCTTCATTCGTATCATAGAAAGCACCAATGCCCTTCTGTATCAGCTTTGGCTTTATGTTCCATCCGAAATCCCTGTTCAATGGTACAAAAGGATCAGCATCTATCTTCAGATCAGGATTATCCGCACCTGTACAAAGAAGCTCTACATCATCATTAGTCCTCTTCATATAAATAAAGAATATTCCATTATCTATACAGTATCTCAGGAAGGAATATGTCTTACCAGGTCCTCTTCTGGACCATACCGCATAGCAGCCTGCTTCAGGATAATCCTGAAGATCTTTGGCAAAGTGATAATAACCATCATTAAAATCTTCTTTTGGGCTCTTATTTATCATAAATATCAAAATCCTCCTCTCCAAAATAATTCAAAAAATAATCTTCAGTTAAGAGATAATCAAACTTATCGACCATTCCCAAGAGATAATCACAAGGCTCCAAATCAATAGAATCGCCTATCTCATTTCCCCATTCATCTATCCTGATACCATCAGCTGAGAAGAAATAGTAATGAGCCTTTTTACCTGTAGTGATACCATCAAAGATGAAATCCTTTTGGAAGTTTCTGATATCATCCTTAAGGCATTCACTACCCTTTTTAGGTACACCTGCTACAGTAATATGAAGCTTCCCATCTTCAACAGATCTTCCGCAATATCTCTTAGGACCTAAACAGATATATTCAGTATATTCAGAATCCGCTTCAGCTATGCCTAACCAATATTCCTTATTATCTACGACTACAGGACCATAATTATTTGCCTTTAAGAGCTCTTTGCATTTCTCATTATAAGCAGCAACCTTTTCTTCATTCCAATCATCAGAATAGCAGCTGTCCGTATCTGAGTAGATCCATCTCGGAGGAAGCTCTAACTTGCCATTATCATCATAAGAGCAGTTTACGCAATTTCCCAATTCAAATAAGTTCCTAAAGGCATAAGCGGTACAATAGCAGCCCCATTGATACGGCAATACAGTATTAGGGCTTTTTACATACTTATTGTAAGCTTTCTTTATGTCCTGATCATAATCTATGCGATATTCGCCTGATTCAAAGTGATCAGTATCACCTTTTGCATTTATCTTATATTCACCGGGCTCTGTTACCTCAATAAATGTTTCTCTTATGCTCTTTTGTACTGTAAGACCATAAACTGAATTAACCCTTGCTTTTGCCAATGCATAACCAACAGGATCAGAATCCTTCATAGGCTTCCTTTTGCATTTTTCAGCATATAATTCATATACATAATCGGTAAACCATCTGGGAAGATAATCTTTAGGTGAGAACTCAACTTCAGTACAAATAGTTTCTTCATCCCAATCATACATTGATCTCATTACAATAAGGTCCTGTTCACACATATATAATGTGCAATATCCTGCCTGTAATACTCTTCCTGATTCAACCTTCATATTTATCGAATGCTCACATTTGGAAGCCTGTAATGCAGGCATGGGAAGATATTTATCCTTAAGCCTTATATTCTTAAAACTTATCCTGAAGATAAAAGCATAATCTTCAGCAGAATCCAATATATACTCAGGCTTAACATCCCTTCTTAATGATACGAACTTTCCGGAAGGATATTTGAAAGCAATCAAGCAATAAGGGTATGAGCTCTGAAAATCTTTGCATTTCACAATATCATCATCCAAGATATCAGATATCAAGAATCTGTTTCCATGAGAATAACCGCCATGATAGAGCTTCATAAACTTCTCAAATTGTTCGAATGTAAGAGCCTGCCTTAAGAAATTGGCATGACCTTTATGCTTCTTTGCCCTGTCCCTAACTTCCTCTCTGGGAATGCCTGTAGCCGTGTA
This sequence comes from Butyrivibrio sp., assembly GCA_045542375.1. Classification (GTDB taxonomy): domain Bacteria; phylum Bacillota; class Clostridia; order Lachnospirales; family Lachnospiraceae; genus Eshraghiella. The sequence continues at coordinate 692 of JAZQKW010000015.1, read as the reverse complement.
GCAGATGGAATATACTGTTTTATTCAAAGATATGCAGAAAGCATCTATGCATTCACAAAGAGCCAATGTATCATTCTCTATATATTTCTTTTCTTCTTTACTGAATTTCCAATCCTGATCTCTTATCTGATCATAATCCCATGAGCCTACAGCCTTTTTATGTTCAACATTGAGATCACCTGCCCATTTCTCTAATTTGCATTGAGAAAGACATAAACTATCCTTTAAGACCATGCCATTACCGAATCCCAAAGATATCGGATAATGAGGTTTGGTATTTAGTTGCTTAACAGGTGTTCCGAATGCCTGAAATATGAATAATCTCAAAAAGACATAATCCCATGAAAGATTATGAAAATAAATATAGATATCTTCACCTTTAAGAACATCCCTTATAGATTGAAGAGCTTTCATCATTTCAGATGGTTTAGTCCCATAAATGGTACAGATATTCACATGATATGCCCGGAAAGAGATAGTCCATGCACAAATATGGTTAGGTTGAGGATCTTCTGTTATCTCATGACCTTTTGAGCTTTCCGTATCTGCTGCAATAATGACATCATTCCATGTACCTTTTTGGAATTTACCCTTTTTGCGGTAATACATGATATTATCGCCTAATATGGAATAATCGAATCTGTCCCATTTGACCATCCGATATTTCCAAAATTTTTGAAAATAATTCTTAT
>JAZQKW010000014.1:0-12443 GCA_045542375.1 Butyrivibrio sp. | reverse complement strand
CCTGAATTAAGAGTTATGGCAAATGCCATTGCTAAAGTACCCACTACTTTTGTAAACACTTTCTTTTTCATAAGAATCACCTTATCCTTTCATACTTTTTTAAATTTAGTTTTGCTATAGCATTTTCATTGTAACAACACTTCCCTTTTTTTCAATGCCTTTTGCGCAAGTGGTCGAAAATCGTGTACAAGCGGTCGAAAATCGTGCACAAACGGTCATTTTGCAAAAAAAGAACATCACCCACATATAGGTAATGTTCCTTCTAATTCTAAGGTATAAACCTCTGTATATAATTGTAAATTATCATTGATGTATCATAGGTATAATGAACTCCGTCAAAGGTCTCAAAATTAACCACCTCATTCACAAGGTATGAATAACAGTCAATTATCTTGATTCTCTTATCAAGTCCGTTCATCATCTTCACATTGAAGTCAAGAATGTCGGATGTCTCTGCGTTGAACTTGCCGCCTGCATCTACCATTGTCTGATTAACAGGATTGATTAACATATAGTATATCTGGCAGTCCATAGTCGCTACCATCTCATTCAAGGTTGCAATATACTGATTAGCTCTGTACTTCATATCATTGATTCCAAGAGATACTACAAGTACTGTTGAGGAATCACAATAATCCCTGATTGCCTGCATATTGTCCATGAAGAAACTGTATCCGCCACCATTCTCGCATATGAACTTCTCGTTCCATTTCGCAAGTCCGTATTTATTGAGAGCGTCCCTCATACCAAGGAATCTTGAATCGCCCACATAGAGATACTTCCACTGCTTAGGCTGTGATACCACAGGTGCTTCCGTTGGCGGTACTGTTGGTGCCTGCGTCGGTGGCATTGTCGGTGCCTCTGTTGGAGGTATTGTAGGCGCCTCCGTTGGCGGTACTGTCGGTGCCTCTGTCGGTGGCATTGTCGGTGCCTCTGTCGGAGGTATCGTTGGTGCTTCCGTTACAGGTTCCGTAGGTGCCTCTGTTGGTTCCTTAGTCCCTGCTACAAGTCCCGGTGGTAATGTCTCAAGTGTCACCTCAAAAGTCTCCTTTTCATCGGTCGCCGGTTCATTCAAAAGAATGTTATCGGTATTATGTTTTTTATCCTTGGGCAGTGATGCCAATGTGGATACTGCTGCTATCATTACAAGTGCAACTGTTATTATCTTACTTGTTGATTTTCTCATAATCCTTACAACCTTTAATTTCTTGTGATTACCTTATTTCAACACATTTCTTGCGATTTGTCAAATTTACTTAATTAATCCCATATAAAATTATCAATAAGCCTTGTTGTTCCGATGTATACTGCTATTGCCACAAGCATAGGCTTCTGCACTTTATCAATCTGAGAGATGGTAAGTCCGTCCACTGCTTTTACATAATCAATTCGTGCCATTGGCTCTTCATTAATAAGGTCCGTCATTGCCTTAATAATCACAGCTGTATCAGTCTCTCCATCTTCAACCATCTTGCGTCCAAGATTAATACTACGGCTGAGTACCAGTGCTGCTTTTCTCTCTTCTGCTGAAAGGTATGTGTTTCTTGAACTCTTCGCAAGTCCGTCCTCTTCACGGATAATAGGGCATCCGATGATTTCAAGATTCATATTAAGGTCTTCAACCATATGCTTGATTACCGCAAGCTGTTGTGCATCCTTCTGTCCAAAATATGCTCTGTCCGGCTGAACTATGTTAAAAAGTTTATTAACAACTGTACATACACCTCTAAAATGACCTGCTCTGCTAAGTCCGCAAAGTTCCTCTGTAAGCCCTGTCATATCGACGTATGAGCTGAAATTGTCGTGATACATTTCCGATGGTTCCGGGTGGAATATAAGGTCAGCTCCAAGACTTTCACATAATGCACTGTCTTTTTCAAGGTCTCTCGGATAACTTGCAAGGTCTTCCTTAGGTCCAAACTGCATAGGGTTGACAAAAATACTTACTACAACCTTATCATTACCCGCTCTCGCTGCTTTTATAAGGCTTCCGTGACCTTCATGTAAATATCCCATTGTAGGTACAAATCCGATGCTAAGGCCTTCTGCCTTCCATGCCTTTACCTGTTCTTTTACTGCATTAACTGTTGTCTCTATTCTCATATCTTTAGTCCTCTTTTTTCAAAAAATCTAAAACGCTTTCATCCATTGCATATGAATTCTCTTCGCCCGGGAAGGTTCCGTCTTTAACTTCACCGATAAATGAATCAAAAGCATTCTTCATAAAATCGCCTGTATTGGCAAATACCTTAACAAATTTTGGCTTAAAGTCACCAAACATTCCAAGCATATCCTGATATACAAGTACCTGTCCGTCACAATATTTTCCTGCTCCGATACCGATTGTAGGAATTGTAAGAGTCTCAGTAATCACCTTGGCAAGTGGTGTAGGAATTCCTTCAAGCACTACCATTGACGCTCCTGCTGCCTCAATTCTCTTCGCATCTTCAATAATCTGCTTGGCAGCCTCAGCACTCTTTCCCTGTACCTTAAATCCACCAAACATATTGATTGACTGAGGTGTAAGTCCGATATGGGCACACACCGGAATGGATGCTTTAACAATCGCTTCAATCTGTGGGCACACGGATACGCCACCCTCAAGCTTGACCATCTGGCATCTGCCTTCCTTCATAAGTCTGCCCGCATTGGTTACTGCCTGCTCCACTGATACCTGATATGACATAAAAGGCATATCACCGATAACAAGAGCATTCTTCGCACCTCTTGCAACTGCCGCAGTATGATGAATCATATCTTCCATTGTAACCGATAAAGTATCTTCATAACCAAGTATTGTCATTCCAAGGGAATCACCAACCAGTAAAGTATTAACTCCTGCTTCATCCATAAGCTTCGCCATAGAGTAGTCATAGCAGGTAAGCATTGTAATCTTGTCACCATTCTGCTTCATATTAAGTAATGTAGATACTGTGTTTTTAGCCATTTAATAATTCCTCCATTTTGCTATAATCCCGTTCAGGGTTCTTACGCTTTGCTATCTGAAGTGCCTTCTTAGATAACAATATATATATTGCCCTTGAATCTCCGGATATATTATCTATATGCTTCTTAACTGTCTGCGTATCGCCTCGCTCCACCGGTCCTGTAAGGGCCGCCTCAAGGCTTCCATCCTCAAGATGCTCCACATTGTTAATGGAAAGCGGTGCTAACGCCGCTAATGCATCTGAGGGTTCAAAACCACATTGAACCAACTCTGCAACTGCTGTTTCCATAATGCCGTTAATAAGATTACTTGCAAACACTGCTGCACAATGATATCTAATCTTATGCTCCGGATTCAAAAAAACAACCTTGTTGCCACACGCTCTTACTATATCTGCAAGCTGTTCTCTGTGAATTTCACTTCCTTCTATTGTAAATAATGCTCTGGATAGTTCTTTGTATGATTCTGTTCTGCTGTTAACAGCAAAAAGCGGGTGAATAGAATACCCGTAACAATCGTAATTATTAATGTCCGAAAAGACTGCCGACGATAAAGCTCCACTGCAATGACAGATTATTCTGTCTCTAATCTGCAATTCCTTAAGCTGTTCCCAGACCTCTGCTATCGCATTGTCTGATACTGTGATAAATATCACTTCACTATCCCGTATAAGATCATTAACTGTTTCATAATATCTTGTACCGGTAAATTCTGCTGCTTCCATTGCTGACCGGGAAGTTCTGTTATAATAACCTGTCACATTAATCCCGTGCATGGAAAAATATCTGCCCAGAGTAAAACCAACCTTACCTGCGCCTATAAATCCTATCTTCATATGCATCCCTCCATTCATGGTGAGGATAATCAAGTCTTATTTGTTCATCACAATATAAGCAAAAAAGAAAAGCATATGGTGTTGTGTGTGTTCGGTACAGCTTCTTTTCGAATACCATCCAAGCACACTATAACACCAACATGCCTATTTCGCAAGCAAAAATATTCTATTTTGTCTTGATATATAAAGTAGTAATAGCTACTTCTTCATAATTCTCATCAAATATTTCTACAAGCAATGACGCTTCCGTAATTTCCTTGATATCATGAGTCTCAAGGTAATTGGCTGACACATCAATTTCCATAATACAGTATTTGTTCGGAGATACATCTGCGCCATATACACTTACACCCATCTCTATACCATTGACAGTTGATGTGTCATCAACAGGGTCAATCTCGATTTCCAAGTCTCTGTCATTTCTAATAAGTAACATAATGACTGAATCTCCGGCAATGTCTTCTCTTACACCCATACACCATATTTTAATGTCATTTTCGTTGTATATCTCAATACCATTTTCTTCTAAAGGTGTAATTTCTGTATCACTACCAAGTTCAATCTTAGTGCTCAATTCTTTCTTTTCAAGTCCGGCATCGTAGTACAGATATGTATACTCAATCAGTTTAGGTTCTTTTTCACTGATTTCGTTATATCCGCTTTCCCCAATATGATAACTTAACGGAATCTCAAAAACACCAATCTTTCCCGGAGATACCATAACAGTACCTGCATATCCCTGAGTAGTGCTAAGACCATTTACATGTAAATCCGATACCATAACTTCATATAAATCATCTGAAGTATTATACACTTCTAATAACATTACAAGGTCCCCGTCAATTTCAAGGATTGCTTCTGAAACTATTTCAAAAACACCGTTCTTGGCATCACTCTCTTCATAATATACAGTCTTAACTTCTGAGTCTTCTTCGTAGAATCCATTAGAAAGAGCTTCCTGATATGTATCCTTCTTGTAATCAACGTTATCGTATTCTGAAGTCTTAAATGATACTATGTCTGTAGTAATATATTCATAATTCTCATCCACTATCATAAATCCGATTCCGATTTCACCGATTACACTGATACCATACGTCTCAAGAGTATCAACTTCAATTTCAATATCTGTATCAACAGTATCGCCTGCCGCAATTAGCTCTGAGAAGAATCCTTCTTCTATAGAATAGTTATTAATATATGTTACAGCACTTCCTTCATTACGACCAAAGATATCTACCTCTCCAGAGGAATTATTAACAAATTCAGTTTCAATATATACCTTATCCTCTTCGTATTTTAATCCCTTAACAGTAATCTTGATACCATCTTTGTCATAAACAACCTTAGACTCTATAGTTCCCTGTGCTTTGAATTCCGGCTTTTCACCATTGACCTTCTCAGTTTCTTTTTCAGTCTCCTTTTCGGTCTCTTTCTCCGTCTCTTTCTCGGTTTCCTTCTCGGTCTCTTTTTCGGTTACATCCTCGGTTACTTCTTCAGTCTCATGTTGAATTTCATCCGTGACCTTTTCTGTAGGTATGTTAACCATATCGTCTGTCTTAACTGCCTTCTTGCTGCAGGCTACAAAAGTAATTGCCATAAAACAGCATAAAAGCAGACACGCAATTTTTCTTGATATTGCTTTCATAAGTCCTCCTATCCCCATTATGGTTCTATAATATTGAAAAATCTGTCAGCATTTTCTATACTCAGCCTGTTAAGGTTGGACATAATAAGCTTAAGCTGTTCCTTGTCTCCCTCGATTACTGCCTTTTCTGAAAACTGTTCAAAACTGCCACTCATCATCAGCAGAAGTGCTTTTCTTACTGTTTTTATGGTAACATCTGCTTCATCAGATAAGGTTCCTTCGTATTTCAAAAGAACACCATTTTTGAACTTAAGCATATACTGTCTGTTCAAGTCAGTTAATACTACATTCACTGTAATATCCTTGTCAGCCATGGCCTCTTTATCAAGCGCTATACCTATATAGTCAAAAATATTGTCCGCTGAAATATTAGCAAGCATAACACCACTCTGTATAGTGATTTCTCCATCCGGCTCTCTCAAGCCTCTCAGTTCATATGCCGCTGTAAGATAGGCATTTCTCCATGTTCCTGATTCAGCCTGATATCCTAACTGTTCCAATGCATCTGCACAGAGTAATCTTGCTGCCGTATTATCCGGCTCTGCATACACTATAACATTGGTAATTTCAGCTACCCACTGATACTCTCCTTTATCATAATCAGCTTTTGCCATCTCAAGTACTCTGTCAGTGTCGCCAAGATATTCTACCCATTTCTTGGCACTTTCCGATGGTGTTAATGGATTAAGATTCACCGGATTGGCATCGTACCATCCCATATATTTCTGATATACGGCTTTGGAATTATGTGCTACAGTTCCATAGTATTGTCTTGTATACCAGTTCTTAGCGTGCTCCTTTGGTAATTCTATCATGTTGGAAATCTCATCAGAGGTATATCCCTGATTAATGTATTCAAGTGTTTTGTCATTAATATACTGATATACTGCCGCCGTGTTTTCAAGATACTCGTTAAGTACTTCATTACCCCAATGAGGCCAGTTGTGAGACTGGAAGGTAACCTCCGCTTCCGCTCCGTAAAGGGCTATTGTCTCACAGATATATTTTGCCCATGCGGAACCATCTCTTATCTGCGCACCTCTTAATGTATATAAATTATGTAATGTTCCCGTGCAATTTTCCGCTACCCATAATGCTTTCTTATCAGGCAGCCATGTATTCATCTCGGCAGGTGCCTCAGTCCCCGGTGTCATCTGAAATTCCAGTTTCACACCATCTATAACATATGACTCGCCGGTCTCCTTAATCTCATAACTTGGACTGATATATGACAAAGTTCCTGTTGATTGTCCCATTCCAATACCCATGGCAAGAGTGCTCTTAATAGATGGTGCAAGGTATACACCATACTGATATGCCGCTCTTCTCTGCATTGCCACACCTGCGTATATATTTTCACTAACAGCGTGTGCTTCAAAGCCTTCCGGAACAATTACCGGAATCTTCCCACTTGCAAGCTGTTCTGATAATGAAAGATTAACATCCGCAACCTCTTCGGCACTTATCACGCCACCTATTCCACCAAAATGGTCCACATGAGAATGTGAAATAATTACTGCTTTAATATCTCTTTTTCCTAAGTTCTTTTCAGCAAGTTCCATAGCGGCTTTCGTACACTCAACACTCATAAGCGGGTCAAATACAATCCATCCGTTATCACTTTCAATCAAAGTAAGGTTCGCCATATCATAGCCTCTTACCTGATATATGCCATCCGTAACCTCAAATAGTCCATAGGCATGATTATTCTTGGAATTCTCCCACAGGCTTGGATTAACTGTATCCGGAGCCTTATCATAATCCTCAAGAAAAGCATATGCTTCCTGACTCCATACTACATTTCCTTCTGAATCTTTTATCTCTAATTTCTCCGGTGCATCAATCAGACCTTTATTAGCAAATTCCCATTCGGTCTTATCATCAAAATCAAGCAGGGAATATACCTCTGAATTAATCTTAACCGTTGTCTCTGTGGCATCCTTAGAATCAGTATTTAACTCAAGCTTCTCAAGAATGTCAACCTGCTCTTCCTCTGCCTCATTGTTGCACCCTACTGTACAACTAAGCATTACTGCTGTAATTAATAAAGCCAGACATTTCTTCATATTATTACCTCCATCATATTCCATTAAAATACAATTTTAGGGCTCTTATCTTCATTTAACAGTACTTTTACATAGTCTCCTACCTTAAGCCCCTGTCGCTGAAACTCTTTTAATGACAGCTTAATGTCTGCATGCGCAAGTCCCTTGCTATTAGGATAGTACCTAGCGTTAAGCATAACCACAAGTTCTACCTTACTGCCTGTCATCTTAGGAATTTCGTATATTAATCCGTGTGCCAGTACTCCATTAGGAAATCCCGGTGCCTCAAGATACGGAGTCTCAAGTAAAATTTTCTTCTGCTCCTCTGTAAGGTTACTTATTCTCTCCTCATCCTTCTGTCCATCCTTCTTCGCAAGATAGTATACTACTGCTGCAAATACTCCGACTACTGCAAGTCCTCCAACTGCTGCCCACATATGTGTTATCCTCCTATTGGTATATATTTCTTTTATCCAGATTTTACTCTTATTCCTTGTAAAATTCAATATGTCATTTACTTCACAGCAAAAAAAGAAGCCCTGCAACCGCGGGCTTCCTTAAGATTATTAAGTTATATTGTTGATTGGTTAAGTTGATTTTGAAATAATTGTGAAAAATCCTGCTCTTTCTTGTTATTAGCAGTCTTGTTAACAGGTGTGGCATCCTCCCTATTCCTTCTTGGCTGGAAGTCAATCCTGTTAACCTGAAACAGGTATAAATCACCTTGTAAATCAATATGCATAATCCTCATCCTCCTTGATTATAGACGGAACAATTTTCCAAATACACATAGTTACAAAAATATTTAATTAGACTAATTCCTTTTAATCTTAATTAATATATCGGTAGGATGAAGAAATAATTTAACCCCTTTTACTTTTTTATTCCAAACAATTGTGATATAGCCCCTATCCAACTCATATTTTCGTCAACTTTTCCAATAAGAATTTTGGTATTGGTAAATTTCTCATTTTTAAAAATGACTACTCCTCCCTTTGAATTAAAATATGAATATTTATCCCCATCTTCGTCAGTATATTCATATCTGTTTTTGTCTGAAAAGCTTAAATAGTCTTCATACTCGTAGTCCTCACCATCATATTTAAACTTAAGACTTACTCCATTGGTGTTATTACTGTGAAGATATTCTATATATGATGCCTCTGTCCAGTAGAAATTCATCTTATTTTTCAGATTAAGTCCATAGTTTTCTGAAATTTTACTTGCTACAATATCCTGATAAAATACAGTATCATTTAAACTGCCGGTATAAGCTGTACCAAATGCCTTCTCCGTCGTAATATCACCCTTTAATGAACCGGTAATACATGTATATCCTGCACACAATTCATTAAGGTTCTCCGTAATGTATGCTATCGTATCTTCTCCATATATGATTGGATTCTTAAGCGGAACATATACAAAATAATTGTATTCATCATCATTTGCAACTCTTACATATATCTTATCAATTAATCCCTCTTTAAGTGACGCATATGTGTACCAAGTAACATTTTCATCCGCGATATATCTGTTAGACGTTGTTTCCTGATTATACTCAAAATCTATATCTTCGTCCTTAGTTGAAAAATAATCCAATACACAATAGTTTTCCCTATTAGGATGAGGTACCCACGATAAGTATTCCTCTCCTGCATCAGTTACTTTACTCTCATACTGAACTATATGTGTAAATCCTTCCAAAAAGTCTGCCGATGACCTTGCATCATAAACAGCGTATTTGTCACCTGCTACTGCATATCTGTATATATAATCGTTAATAGTCACATAATTATCAAAAGGTGTATCGAATGCACTCTCAAGCGAACTTTCCATGTCATATACAATTACAATCGGCTTAGTCGCATCAGTTTTACTGCCAACCTTAGCTGTAGATTCCGGATTGTGCAATACTAATGACATATATCTTGAATCATTCACATCCGTATATCTGTCCAATTCTACAACTTCAAATTCAGCATCTTTTACTGATGGCGCATCCTTAGTTGGAGTCTCTGTTTCTTTGTTACCATCTTCTGTCTTGTCAGAGGTCGTATTATTCTCATCTTGTAATGTAGTGTCTGAACCATTTGATTTATTGCTGTCAGATTTTGAAAGACTGATACCTGCAATTACACCTCCGGCAACTACAGCTGCAACTGCAATTCCTACTGTAATTTTACCTGCAACAGTTGTTAAAAAACCTGCTTTGCTAACTCCTGACACAGCTCCTGATGCCCCTCTCATAACATTACTGATTACAGCTGTTGATGATGGAATCTCACAGGCAAAAACCTTTCTTTCATTGGCAAACAAAGCAAAGAGAAACGGAAGTACTGCAACAACGCGGAGCTTAACTCCGTTATTCTCTAACTTCTCTGCCTCTATTCTCATTGTCTTCTTGGCATAATTAAGACGACTCTTTACAGTATTTTCTGAGCATCCGTAGAATCCTGCAATCTCTTTGATTGAATAATCCTGATAATAATACATAAAAATTGTAACTCTCTGCTCAACAGGAAGTCGCTCTATCATACCAAGCAGAATATCACTTATCTCTTTATCGATAACCACATCTTCTGATGTCTTTGCATTATCCGGTATATCCAATACAGTCTCGTCTGTACTGACAGTATCCATCATAAGAGTTTTGTTATGCTTTAATAAATTAATACACTTGTTAGTAGCAATTCTTGAAAGCCATGCAGGGAATTTTTCTGCATTTTCTAATTCGTTAATTGACAGAAAGGCTTTAATAAAAGTTTCCTGAGCCACATCTGCTGAATCTGCATCATTAAGACTGTATTTTCTGCATATATACAGAACATCTGCGTAGTAGCCTTTATACAGTTCTTCTATTGCTGCATTATCCTTCATTTTTGCTCTTTTTACTAATTCTGTTAACTTGTCTCTATTCATTGTTAATTCTCCTTAATTTTTTATCCTTACAACATTATGACAAGCTCCAAAAGAAAAAAGTTTTATGAAATCAAAAAAATATTAGCCCAATAATCTGTCCGATACTAGCATAAGGCAAAATCCTACCAATAATGCGTAGGTTGCTCCTCTTTCACTGCCATGTGCGTGGGTCTCCGGAATCATCTCATCACTGATGACATAAAGCATTGTTCCTCCTGCAAAAGCTAATGCAAAAGGCAATATCACCTGTGCTACCGTTACGGCAAGATACCCGATAAGAGTTCCTGCCACTTCTACAAGACCTGTTGCCATGGCACATATAAATGTTCTCTTTCTACTGATTCCTGCAGCAAGCATTGGGCCTATTATCACCATTCCTTCGGGTATGTTCTGCAAGGCGATTCCTCCGGCAATAACCAGTGCGTCTAATGTATTCCCTGCTCCAAAGCCTACTCCTGCCGCGATTCCTTCCGGGAAATTATGAATGGCAATTGCCATTACAAATAACAAAACCTTATTCAGCCTTTCATTGCTCTCTCCATGTGTTTCCGGCTCCACCCCCGCCAACTTGTGTACATGGGGTACCAGCTTATCCATTAAGTTCAAAGACAATGCGCCTGCAAAAATACCTAATACCGTAATTAACAGCCCGTACTTTCCACCATATTCCACTGATGGTACTATTAAGCCGAATACTGCGGCCGCTAACATAACTCCTGCAGCAAATGCCAATACAATATCTGTAAATCTGTGGGTGATTTTCTTACAGGCAAAGCCTATTAGCGAACCTATTACCGTTGCACCTCCAACACCCAAAGCTGTGATTAATACTAATTTCATTCAATTCTCCGAATCCTTTACTAATCTGTTAACTCATTATCAATATACTCAAAATAATTTTTTCTGTTAACGGCTTTCTACTTGTGGATATACATTCTTGTCATATCCGGTTCTCCGTCTCCTTGTACCATACACAGAAATTCCCATCCGTATCTCTCATAAAATCCTGTATGGTCAGTAACCAAATATAATGGTGAAATCCCCTTACTTCTCATATCGTCTACTACCATATTAAGCAGATTGCCGGCAACCCCCTGTCCACGGCATTCTTCCTCGGTATATACGGCACACACGTTAGGTGCAAGATCTTTTCTGTCATGAAAATCATTTTCAATAACACCCATTCCACCTATTATTCTGTCACCATCAAGGCACAGGTACCAACCGTTTTCTGTCTCCTTATTAAGATACGCTTCCATGCACTCCAGGTAAGCTTCCTTTGGCACGCCCCATTTACTATTAAACCATTCAGCTGCCTTATCTTTTATTGTTGGCTCTTCCATTAATGTTATGTATCTGTAGTTGTTCATATTGTCCTCCTAAACATTTCTTGCACTAGTGATGATATATCTAGTATAGAGAATTATCAACCTCGCCTTTAATTATATACGTTCTTGATTTATGAGATAGTAAATTATTGCCTGTTGTACCGACACAAGATGCTTCTTAAACTCATATCCTACAAAATATTCACTATCTATAACATCTTCTGATACCTCCTCACCTCTATAAAAAGGTGGACAAGGATTCAAAATTGCGCCATCGTTGGCATGCTGCATATGTGACAGAGTCACTTGATATTCCTTAAAATCTTCTTTTGCCTTATCAGGTATAGAGTCGGTACATATAATATCTTTACCCTTAACAGCCTCCGATATTTCCCTATGTATTCTTATGGTATCCAATTCATACCCCTCAGGACAGCATTGTTCCAATTCAAATCCCCAAATCTCTGAGGCTACTTTCCATGAGTTCCCTATATTTCCGTTGACCCCCACATATAAAAACTTCTTCGTCTCTATATCCTTATATCTCTTCGACAAAGTATACATATCCGTTAAAATTTCGCAGGGATGATTGACAGATGTCATTGCATTAATAACAGGAATCCTCGTATTAGCTGCTAATTCCTTCACGACCTCAATATTGCTGTGTCTGACAACAACTGCATCTGCCCAATTTTCCAGGTACCCAATAACATCCCTTATC
>JAZQKW010000013.1:0-2814 GCA_045542375.1 Butyrivibrio sp. | reverse complement strand
GGATAAGATGGAATACATACAGAGTATATTGGAAGAGCGTAGACAGAAAAATACAGAAGAATTAAGGAGATATAAGTTATTATGATTAGATTAAGAAGTTATTTTAGTAAAATTATTAGCGTTATATTAGCTGTTGTTATTTGTTTTAATTACATGATAACACCATCATATGCAGAGGCAGATTCACAAACGGAAGAAATTCTGGACCCTATAAGTGAAACGCTTGAGCAGGGAAAGGATATTGCGGCAGATAAGTATGCTCAATCGACAGGTAAATCAGAGGGTGCCGGTAACTGGTTTATTGCAACTAGAGTGGATGGTCTGCCGTGGAATCAGTTTCATAATGCGGTTCAGGATGATATAGTTAATAAATATAAATCAGTTTATGGAGAATCACTTGAAAGTGAGAAGAGGATTTATTTTAAGTATACAGATGGCAGTAAAAAAGGGGAGCTTACAGGAAGATATGGAAGTGCAGACCTATATCTTGAACGAGGAAATGAAATTATTATATGGGAAGTTAAGCCATATTCATATATGGTATCTCCGAACCGTGAGCAGGCATTAAGCAAGTTAGAAAGATATGTTTTTTCCGCAGGAGACAATGCAAGAAGAGGCGGAAAAGACTTTATAAATGATACATGTATAACCACTGCTCTTGCATTAAGACCCAATGGTATCTATGAAGTAATATATAATGTAAATTATTTCGTTCAACCGGATGGTTTGATTTTATATAAATTTAAAAAAATTGACGAAAAAATAAAATATTATTCTATGGAAGAAGTTCCGGAAAATGTTAAAGTGTATGAGCCAAAAGTCAATGCATTAAGTCCTGTTGTAGCTGTTGTAAATGATTTAGCTAATGAGAATTCACGTAATACTGAACCGAAACTGATAACACCGGAATTGATTTATAAGCTTGTAGTGGTTGCGGGAGCGGCAGTAGCAGTAGCGGTAGCAGATAACAGTAATTCTGTTTCAGTATCCCTGCGTAATGCCGGACAAGCAGTTCTTACGGCACTTGCTGTAGTAGGTGTAACTTCAGTTGCTTCTGCAACTACTGTAAAAGCAAGCGACATTGACAGCCTGTCGGAAGAGCAGAAACAGGAAATATTGGAAGCTGCGTGGCTTCTTGAGGATACACTTGAAGTTATTTTTGGTGATGAAGATGCCTTTGACAGGCTGTTCACCAGTTACAATGAGGCAGAGATTGATGAATTGATTAATTCAATCAGAAATCAAAAAGAAGAGTATGAAGCAGCCGGCGTAGTGGAACCGGTTAAAGACCCGGTGGTAATTGACCTGGGAGAAGACGGTATACATATAATACCGAAGGATGAGGGAGTAAATTTTGATATCGACAGTAACGGATATGCAGAGAAAACAGAATGGATTAGTGCAGAAGACGGATTCCTTGCAGTTGACATTAACGGTAACGGCACCATAGATAACGGTGCAGAGATGTTTACTAATTACACCGGACTTCCTGATGGCACCAATGCCATGAATGGTTTTGAAGCACTGGCAATATACGATTCCAATAATGACAGCTTCATAGATTCAGGCGACCTGAATTTTGATGAATTGCTCATATGGACAGATGTTAATCAAAATGGAATATCAGAAACTGGTGAATTGAAGACATTTAGTGAATTAAATGTTGAATACATTAATCTGAACACGAAGGAAACCAGAATAAGCAATGATTACGCAAAGCTGTATGAGTTCTGGTTTGAGGTTGACTCTACAGACTCTACACACAACGGAAATCCTACATCAGGGAATATTCCTAATTTTTGGGATATGATCATATCAGATGATGAAATCTGTGATTTGTATTGCAGATTTTCCATGACACGGTCAATCTATGAAAAGAGAAGTATTGTCAGAGAGATATTATACAAAATAACCGGAGCAGACCAGATAGAAACAGACAGCAGAGGAACCAATATTGATGCCAGAAATCTGCATGTGGTAGAACAGTTTATGGGATATGAATTTTCGGGAATATCAGGCTCCGACCCTAATTCCGCAGCAGCAGTTATTCTTAATGAGATAATGACTGACATTGAAGATGATTATTATACAATGATATGTATGTATGGAGAACTTGGCGGATATATGCCATATATTTCAAGAACATCAGATGATGACGGCAGGGAGACGATTGATTTAACCCTTGTAAATGCCATCATACAGTACTATGCAGATAGTGGAAGGGATGTTGAATCCATTGTATACGAACTTGGAATATACTTAAAATGTTACGACAGAAGAAACAGAACAACCTATTTTCAGGATTACTGCAATACATACGGTGAAATGTCAGAAGGTGTCAGCAATGCTGTAAAATTTGCATCCGTTAACAGTATAATATATGCTATTGATGATTCTGACAGCGCAAGAGGAACCACGGTAAATGACTATATCATAGGAAATGAACAGAATAATATAATATATGGAAATGCAGGGGATGATACTGTCGTTGGAGAAGACGGAAACGACACCCTGTATGGAGACTACGGAGCTGATACATATGTATTTAACACAGGGGACGGAAACGACATAATTCATGATTATGAAAACGGAACCAGTATTATAAGAAACGACAGAATAGTTTTCGGAGCAGGTATATATCCTGAAGATGTCGAACTTGAACGAAAAGGAAATAATCTCGAAATCAGATATGGGGAGAATGATGTTATTACGGTAGAGGGTATGTATAACAATATATACAATGCGATAGAATATATTGAGTTTACAGACGGAACGGAGTGGGATATATACAAGATAGGAGAAGAAGCCCACAAC
>JAZQKW010000012.1:0-6366 GCA_045542375.1 Butyrivibrio sp. | reverse complement strand
CATCGTGTCAAGGAAAATAATATATATAGTCGTATATCACACAATTCACAATTACCGACTTCTACTTGTGTGCATCAATATAAGCCTTTCTCTCATCCATATCAAGCTTAATGAAATCAACAAATTCGATCTTAAATCTCTTACATTCACTGTCACATTTCTTGCATATAAATATTCTTACCGTGCTGTACGAAATCCTGTCACACTTGGCACAATAGTGTACCTTCATCATAGCGTTCTCCTTAGTATTGAAATAATAATCGTTATTTATTACTTTCCCTGTTGCACAATTTTCTATTTTCAACTCGCCCTATGATTAATAAAATAAGCACAGAAATATAACACATAATTACACTATGTAAGATAGGAATAATTATAGAAATCAGCGTTATAAGCAGAACCAGTATTAATGTAATATATTTATATCTTTTCTTTGTATTCAAGTCCATCATGTTGTTAACCGAATCAACAGGCGCCAGTACAATAATAATTGTTGCAAGTGCTATTTCAATAATCAGATTAACTTGAAAACATATACCATTAAACAATTCTGTTCCATATATATTTGCCACAAATATAATTATTGAAAAGAACATACAGCTGTCCGGTGTTCTTGCATGTGCACCTCCCGCCGTCTTTCTCAATAACAAGAAAACAATAAAGAACACACACATTTCCTTAACTTTAGAACTTATTATGCCAATGAGAATCATTAAACCATAAAAAATAACATTCTGAATTATAAAATCAAATACATAAATATACACATCCAAGTCTTCCTGTGTTAGGTTTTTGTTTTTAGTAATTAAACTTACTATTTTTCGTGAAAAAAGACTAACCAAGTTCATTACCTCTCTATAATTTTCCCGTCTTTCATATAGATAATCCTATCCGCGTACTCTGCAATGTCCTTATCATGAGTAACCATAATTATAGTCTGATTATGGTCATCGCTCCCTTTCTTGAGCGCTTTTATTACTATATCTGAATTAACTGAATCAAGATTACCTGTAGGTTCATCAGCGAGAATCACTTTAGGTTTTTGCAATAAAGCCCTGACAATTGCCACCCTTTGCTTCTCGCCCCCAGACAACAACCCGGCTTTTTTGTACAAAAGGGACTCAACTTCAAGTTCTTTAGCAAGACACATAAGATATTCCTTATCATACACACCATGGTCAAATATAAATGGCAAAATAATGTTATCATACACATTAAGATCTTCCACAAGATTATAATCTTGATAAATGATAGCAAGTTTTGTTCTTCTTAATTTACACTTTTCTTTCACTTTGAGATGTACAATATCCACCTCATCCAATAAATATTCTCCCGAATCAGCCTGTTCCAAAGTTCCAAGTATGTTAAGAAGTGTGGTTTTTCCACAACCGCTTTTACCCATAATTGCTACAAATTCACCCTCTTTTACATTAAGGGACATATCTCTGATAACATGAACCTCAGATACGCCTTCGCCAAATGATTTATTAATATTTATAATCCTAATCACGATATGCACCTCCTTTATCTTTAGCCGTAAATGCGATAACAAATAATACCACTAATACCCCAACTGATATTTTAATCATGTTAAATATCATATTTCTAAAATCCACATCATAGTAACTAATCAAATCTTTTAAAATTGTATATGAGCCAATCATCAGCATTAAAAGTACCATTACAAAAGACGTCAGCCAGATGGATAAGTATTCAAAAAACTGCATTGTCCTTAATAATTTAACATCCATTCCGAGTGTTCGATATAGCGTAAATTCTTTACCTCTTGAAATCCTGTCAAGTCTGACTGCTGTTATCGTTCCGGCTATTCCAATAATTATAAAAAGACCTGATATTACAGTTATGGCAAAAACCTGAACATTATGATTATCTTGCGAAAGAGAGTATATTTCGGCTGTATCTGCAAATCCAATGTTGTGCTTCTTTGAAAATACCCTTAATGCAGCTCCAACCTGTTTTATTTTCTCTGAATCACAATAATACCTGTAATAATACTCTGCATTTTCGGCATCATTTTTTAAAAGATTGTCCTTACTCACAAGTAATGTTGCTGTCTCTATCCCTTTTTCAAGCTCTTTATGACCTATTATTGCTGTTATAGTTTCGCTGTATTTGGTTTCAGGCTGTTTTATATAATAATACTTTACCGAATCTCCTTGTCGTAAATCAGTAGCTCTATAATATTCCCCTTCATTTGAGAGACAATCATCTAACAGATATACATAACCACCTTTTTGAAATTCTTCATAATCCACCATATGGGAATTTTCCCGCTTTAATTGTTCATATGATTCACGATTGCATGATTGCAGATAGAAACTTGTCTCCTTGCATGCTTCCAGTCGTATATTATTATAAATATCGAATTTTATCCTGTCTAACCCATCTATCGATTCAAGCTCATCCATATAAGGTGTCAAATCTTTTTCTATCAGCATATAATAATGCCCATGTTTTGAATACATGCCTGTGTTAATCTCACTTTTAGCAACCATTCCCGGATGGATACTAATAACTATTGTAGTCATAAATATGAGTAGAAAAACGGATGACGTTAAAACTATGTTAAACAGTGCTCTGTTTCGTACGTTATTGTATGATAATTCAAGAATATTATGGCAAACCGCTTTTCTGGTTCTGTCAATTTTCTTTTTAGGCACAACTCTCAGTACATCTCTCAATCTCAGCGAAACAAAGATGATTGTAGCTACTGAAATAATGCCGTAAATAATAAACAATTTGCCCACACTAACATCAACAAAACTAAAATCAGAATAATTAGAATTAAGCATACGAAGAAGACTTTTCTTTCCTGCCATCATCAATATCACTTCTGCAAAAACTCCAAAGATTATGCCTATGAACTCGCACAGTAAAAACCCTGTTCCATACACAGTAACTAGTTGCTTACCGGATGCACCCAATGTATATAACTGTTTAATATTCCTTTTTTGTGATTCCGTAATTTGAAATAGATTAAGAAAAACAACTGCAAGGGCGATTACTATAATTATTATCTGGAATACATCTATACCTTTCGATATTGCCTTAAAATAATCCGACTCATAAACAGACAATATAGATATATTTACATAACTATTCCCTTCTGCTCTCTCTTCGTACTTATCCTTAAGTACGTCCCATATTCTCTCATATTCAAATTGTGAATGCGTACCACCCCTATAATAGTAACTTCTTGTTGGCTTACCGGATTTTCCGGTGTACGCATTAAATAAATATGTGCCCATTGTAAAATCGGACGTACTGTACATCCCGCATACCGTATATTTTTCCTCTCCAATATCCGTATATGTATCATCTTCACTAAGTTCTTTTGTCTGTGTAATGTTCCCTTTGGCATCCCTTCGTTCCGTTACTTTCAGGGTTATTACATCACCTATTTTCACATGCTGACCATTATATTTATAGGTGTCCGGTACAAGTAACTCATCCTCTGTCTTCGGATATTCGCCTTCCACTAATTCTTCACCTATAACGCCATATGTATCCTCATCTATTCCAATAATAGAAAACATATAATTATCTACAATACTGGCATATATGCCCGTCCTGTCATTATCAGGAATTGGTTCAAGTATTGCCGTATACTGATTTTCCGTGTAACCTATTTTATCAATTTCCTCAGGTACATCCGTGGGTTCTGTTTCACAATAGTTAATCCTATAATCCCATTTGCCACTATAACTGTACGCATTTCCAACCTTCACTTCACAATAGGTAGAAAATATGCTTTCAGCAGCAAGTCCAAACAGGATTGCAGCCATAACGGCTGTTATGACTGCAATATGTTTTTTAATATTATTTTTAAAGTTAGATAATATTAACTTAAGCATTATTATCCTCCTCACATAGATGACCATGCATTATCTTATATATATGTAGTAAACATTTTGTGAAAAAGCTTCGTTTTTTGCACTTTTTCAATACAATACTTTATACTATAACTCCATCCCTTATTTCAATTATTCTCCTACACCTTTTTGCAACATCAACGTCGTGAGTTATAATTATTACTGTTTTGCCCGATTTATTTAATTCTTCAAATACGCCCATTATTTCATCAGTAGTCCTAATATCAAGTGCTCCGGTAGGTTCGTCAGCAAGAATTATTTCCGGACCATTGACGAGAGCTCTTGCTATGGCTACACGCTGTTTCTGCCCTCCAGATAATTTATTTACCGGTTTTTCTGCCAAATCAGCCATTCCAACTTGTTGAAGGACACTAAGTGCATTCTGCTTCTTATCCGATTTTTTTCCTTTACAAAAATGGGTAGGAACCATTACATTTTCAATTACGGAATAATTCTCTATAAGGGCAAAATCCTGTAACACAATTCCAACTTCACGGTTTCTTACCGAAGCCAGCCTTTTCTCAGAAAATTTAGATACATCCACTCCATTAAGGCAATATTCACCTTCGTCAAAATTGTCTATGCATCCTATGACATGCATAAGTGTTGACTTTCCGGCACCGGATTTTCCTATAACGGCAACCATTTCACCTTTTTTTATATCAAGGGATATTCCTTTAAGCGCGTGAAATTCGTTCTGTTTACCTTTATTGTATGTTTTGTGTAAATTCTTTATCTTAATCATATTGCTACCTCTCTGATTCCTTAATAATTGTAACCGGTTCCGTTTTCCTTAAAAGTCGCCACGGTATTATTAATGCCATACCTAATTGAATGATAATTATTCCGCTTATCACTGCAATCTGTCCAAAACTAAATTCCAGACCCAGACCCGGGATAATATTAAATCTTCCTATCAAGATTCCCAAACAGATAGAAATCACCAATGCACTAATTATTTCAATTCCCCAGTGCACAAGTATTATTCGAATAGTATTTTTCCATGTATTACCGGTAAGGAAATATATTCCATAATTTCTACGTTCGTATTTAAAACTTACTGAACTTGATGCAATTACACTAAAAATCGAAAATACAAAAACAATAACAAATGCAATACCAATCGGTATTATCTTAAATTCCATAAGACTCTTGGAACAAATATACACATCCCTTGTACTCTTATAATCTCTTCCCTCATAATAATTATTTTCCTTTAGCAATTCCTTGTTAAATTCTATATCTGCCTCACTGATATCATCCTTGTAATCAATTATTGCAAAATTATAAAATCCCCCCAGTTCCCTTTGTAAATCCTCTTCGTTGGCCACAAAAAGATAGTATGACTGGCTGGTGCTTATTTCCTCTAAATTTCTATATGTATTATAAAACACTTTATAATCCGGAACATCCGGACCTCTGTTAAATCCTAAAACCCATTCATCCTCATCAAAGGTCCCTGTTACATAAAATTTCATATACATATATTTACTATTTAGTTCATATGTATCTCCCGGTTTCAATCCGGATGCCTCACATACAACCGCCCTAATAACTCCATCTGTAGCTTCTCCGCCCGTACATTTCTTTCCGGATGTCAGTTTCATTTTATAATCATCATAATATGCTATAGCGTCCACTGTAACTTGCATTGAGGCATATCCAAAACATGGAACCATAAGTACTTCTTCCACACCCTTTAATTCCAGAGTGTTCATTGGACTATTTATTATTATTCCACTGTCATCAAGAACATTCTTTACCGGTTTATAGGTTCTCAACTGCTCCGAAACAGTACTTACCATAAACATCCCCAATACGAATAACACTATAAGTTCAACAATAATCCATATATTTTTTCTTATATTTCTGATAAACTCACTAAATCCAAGTGTAATCATATAGTTACACCTCCTTAATCAACGTTGCCGGAGGTTCTTTTACAAACCTCTTCACTTCAAAGAAGTAAACCACAAACAACACTGCCACATACGCTGTTAAAATATATGCCGTAACCTTACCACTATAATAATATTCTGCATATTCAAAATATTTTGTAATAATCGGATATATTGCCTTATAAAAGATAAGAGTTCCCACACCGAACATAACCAGACTCTCCGTTAACATTTCAATGAGATAGCCTGACATTGCCTTACCCTTAGTACATCCGCATATTCTTATTACGGCAAAAGACTTTTTATTACGTTCTATCAGATACTGGTATATAATACAGTAATTAATTCCGCACATAAATACCATCGCAACAATTATAAGTATCATATTCTTATACACTCTGTATTCGCTTTCATTAGCAATACCATCAAATTCCGGCATTTTTAATTTGCCGCCAAAATTTCGTTCCATTGATTCACTAATAAAGTTATATTCTGTCTCGGTTAGCGGAACTGTCAGGAAAAAACTGGTAAAATAATATATAGCATCTTCCGGTAATACCGTATATGGAACGCAT
>JAZQKW010000011.1:0-4973 GCA_045542375.1 Butyrivibrio sp. | reverse complement strand
CTTTTTCATTACTCTCATTGAATTCAATATTGCAAGGACTGACACGCCTACATCTGCAAATACTGCACTCCACATTCCCGCTATTCCGCAGGCACCAAGTATAAGAACTGCAGCTTTAACACCAAGGGCAAATACAATATTTTGTCTTACTATTCTTATGGTCTTTCTTGATATACGGATTGCAGCACTTATTTTGGCAACATCATCATCCATAAGCACTATGTCCGCCGCTTCAATCGCTGCATCAGAGCCCATGCTTCCCATGGCAATTCCTACGTCCGCTCTTGTAAGAACCGGAGCATCATTAATTCCATCTCCTACAAACGCTGTTTTTCCTTCTTCAACAGCGATTATTTCCTCAAGAATTCTTACTTTGTCTCCCGGCAGCAATTCTGAGTACACCTTATCTATGGACAATTCTTTTGCCACCTCATTAGCAGCCTCTTTTCTGTCTCCGGTAAGCATTACCGTGTTACGAATTCCAGCCTGCTTCATGTCTGCTATAGCCGAAGGAACACCTTCTTTTATCCTGTCAGATATAACGATTGTACCTGCAAAAACACCATCCACCGCTATATATACAACTGTTCCGTTTCCATTGTATTCCTTAGCTTCTATATTTTCTTTATTAAGTAATCCGGCATTTCCGGCAAGTATTGTGTGACCTTCTGCCACAACCATTACTCCATGTCCTGAAATTTCCTCTGATTCACTAATTATTGCTGTATCAACAGGTGCGCCGTAGGCTTCCTTAATTGACTCTGCAATAGGATGTGTAGAATAGCTCTCTGCAATTGCAGCATATCTAAGCAATTCAGTCTCCGTGGTTCCCTGGGTAATGACTTCACTAACTTTAAATTCTCCCTTGGTAAGAGTCCCTGTTTTATCAAAAACAACAGTGTCAACTCCCGCAAGAGCTTCAAGGAAATTACTGCCCTTAACCAACACTCCGATTCTCGATGCGGCACCGATGCCTCCAAAAAATCCAAGTGGCACCGATATTACAAGAGCACATGGACAGGATACTACAAGAAAAATACACGCTCTCTGAATCCACTCTGCCCAGTTACCCGTTATAAAAGACGGTATCAATGCCAGAAGCAATGCAGTTATGGTTACAACCGGCGTATAATATTTTGCAAATCTTGTTATAAAATTCTCAACCTTAGCCTTCCTGCTGCTTGCATTCTCTACAAGCTCAAGAATTCTTGAAACCGTTGAATCCTCAAATGCCTTGGTTACTCTAACCTTTAACGTGCCGCTACCGTTAATACATCCGCTTATTATGTCTTCACCGGGACGGATACGCCTTGGCACAGATTCTCCTGTAAGTGCGGCAGTGTCAAGCATTGACTCGCCATCTATAACCACACCATCAAGAGGTACTCTTTCTCCCGGCTTAATAACTATTACGGTTCCGGTTTCCACGTCATCCGGGTCCACCTCTTCAAGTACTCCGTCAACTTCAACATTGGCATATTCAGGACATATATCCATCATATCAGCAATGGACTGTCTGGATTTACCAACCGCATATCCCTGAAACAATTCTCCGGTCTGATAAAACAGCATTACTGCCACTGCCTCAAGATACTCTCCTACAGCAAATGCTCCGAAGGTAGCAATCATCATCAGAAAATTCTCATCGAATACCTGACCATGACATATATTTCTTCCTGCTTTCAAAATAATATCATATCCTATTAAAAGATAAGGCAGTACAAAAACTACAATCTCTATCCACTTATAGGGCAAAAAGTCAAATCCTATTATATGTTCTGTTACGAATAATCCTACAAAAATAACGGCTGTCAGGATTATTCTTATAAGCATCTTCTTCTGCTTTCCGCTCATACATTACTCCATAACAATCTTACATTCAGCATCAATCTTAGTACATACAGCCTGCGCCTGCTTCATAATATCTTCAAACTTATCATCCTCTGCTTCAATTGTAAGCTTCTGTGTCATAAAACTCACAGTGGCATCTGATACTCCTGATATTTTCTTAATTCCTTCCTCCATCTTAGCCGCACAATTAGCACAATCCAAATTCATCATTTTAAATTTCTTCTTCATAATAAAATAACCTTCCTATTCTTCAATATGTTCAAGTCCCTGATTAATAATCAATCTCACGTGGTCATCTGCAAGTGAGTAGATTACGGATTTCCCATCTCTTCTACTTGTTACAAGTCTGCTCTGTTTCAAAATCCTAAGCTGATGTGATATTGCCGACTGCTGCATATTAAGTGCACTCGCTATGTCACATACACATGCCTCTGATTCAAATAGAACATACAATATACGTATTCTTGTAGAGTCTCCGAAAACTTTGAAAAACTCTGCCAAATCATACAGCTTCTCTTCTTCCGGCATTCCGGAGCTAATCTTATTCAAAACATCCGTATGCACATGATGAGTTGTACAACAATCCATTTCTTTATCAGTCATTTTAACCTCCGTATTCTATATATCAAACATATGAATATCTGTTCATATGTTCAATATATCACTATATATATTATGGTGTCAACTTATTTTTTATGCTATAATAAAAATAATTTAGGAAAGGAGCATTTAGGTATGATTACATTTATAATTGGATTATCAATATTAATAATCGGTGCTTTGCTTTATGGAAAATTCTGTGAAAAAGTATTTGGTCCTGATGACCGTCCAACTCCTGCTTATGCAAAAGAAGACGGCATCGACTACGTTCCTATGAAGCAATGGAAGAACAGTCTTATCAATCTTCTCAACATTGCAGGAACCGGTCCTATTCTCGGTCCTATCCAGGGAATACTGTTTGGTCCCATAGCTTTTATCACTATCCCTCTAGGCAATATAATCGGCGGTGCCATGCATGATTATTTTTGCGGTATGATATGTATGAGAGATGGCGGAACCCAGATGCCAGAAATGATTAAGAAATATAGCA
The DNA here is from genome assembly GCA_045542375.1 of Butyrivibrio sp. Classification (GTDB taxonomy): domain Bacteria; phylum Bacillota; class Clostridia; order Lachnospirales; family Lachnospiraceae; genus Eshraghiella. The sequence goes on along the minus strand of JAZQKW010000011.1, from coordinate 2,032 downwards.
ACAAGAAAATCCACGGCTTTTACCAGATATTCTGTTGCCTGCTTTTACTTCTTGTTGGTGCCGTATTTATATATACACCCGGTGACATTGCCGCAACACAGGTATTCGGCTTTGACGGCGCCGCAACCTCTGTATCCACATGGGTAATATATGGTGTTATTTTTGTATATTATCTTATTGCAACCGTATTCCCCGTAGATAAGATAATCGGCAAAATATATCCGATTTTTGGCGGTATCCTTCTTCTGTCAGCAGTGGGCGTATTCATAGGACTTTTTGCTAATGGATATCCACTCGTTGAACTGTGGGATAACTGGAACGGACTTTTAGTTCCTTACGGTGACTACTTTAAGGCACATAATTTTATACCGATTTTCTTCATTACAGTTGCATGTGGTATCTTATCAGGCTTCCATTCAACTCAGACAGCCATCGTTTCAAGAACTGTCAAGAGAGAAAAAGAAGGTCGTAACGTCTTCTTCAACACAATGGTACTTGAAGGTTTCATTGCAATGGTATGGGCCGCTGCCGCAATGGGCGTATACAATTTGGGGCTCCAGGCTGCCGACCCTTCCCTTGCAACTTCTACGATAGGCGTTATTTGTAAGGATATACTTGGAAATTTCGGTGGTGTTATTGCATTAATTGGTGTAATTGTACTGCCAATCACTTCGGGTGATACATCTCTCCGTGCACTGAGACTTTCAATCGCCGAGACCTTCCACATAGACCAGAGTTCTGCTAAGAAGCGACTTGGACTTTCAGCCATTATTTTCGCATTAGTTGCAGGAATCCTTGTTTTCGCCAAGGCTAACTCAGGTGGCTTTAACATACTGTGGAGATATTTTGCATGGGCTAATCAGGCTCTTTCACTCTTTGCTTTCTTCGCCATTGCAATATGGATGTTTGAAAACAATAGAGCCAAATACGTATGGATGCCTCTTTTCCCGGGTGGATGCTATGTTTTCTTCACTTTTACTTATATATTAAATGCCAAGATTGGTTTCAACCTTCCATGGATTGCAGCATATATAATCGGTGGTGTTTTCGCCGCTCTGTACCTTGTGGCGACAATCCTATATGGTAGAAAAAGAGCTGCTAAGAAAAAGTCTAACATCATAACTAAGTAATTTTTTCAAAAAATTAACCACACTGTAGTGTATCGTCTACAGTGTGGTTAAAAACATATAAACAACCATGCAATTTCAAATACGTTAATTTGACGCAACTATTTTGTAAATCTCTTCTTCATTCACATTAAACTCTTCTGTTACCATACGAACAATTTCTTCTTCTGTTTTACCTATTTTACGGCATGCGGTTATAAATCCAATAATCACACCCTCTTGTCTGCCTTCCTGTCTGCCTTCTTGTCTGCCGGTCTCGATTCCCTCAGCCCTTCCGTCTGCAATTAAATCTTCTAATGCTTTACACATTTGCACAGTTTCCTTTCCATCTTCAATCTTTAAATTACTATTAGTCAATTCGTTAATCACTGCTATACTTTCCTTATTCAGCATCGCATCATTTTCATCTGCATAATGCTTAAGTCTCTCTTTATCACGGCTGTATTTTACATACGCAATTACATCCTTAAGGTCCGTAGCAAAACAATTAAGCTTATCAATTGTTGCTCCCTCCGGTGTAAATATATTCATCCTGTAATCGGGTATGTAATCCGTCAAGCTATGCTGTTCAAGATATCTTAGCACCGCTTCATCAAACATTTCCCTTAATGTTGTAGCATATTTCCATTTGTTATGCTTCCAATACATAACAAGAGTTATTACAGGTTTTAGCTTAGCGTTACTCTCTTTCATCTGTCGTAAATATTCCCTTACATCATACTCCATTACCCTTAGTACCATTGTGGGGTCTGCCTGCGCCTGATGCTCAATTGCCATCAGACAGTAGATTGCATCAGTAAGTTCCACCACCTTGATATTGTCCCTGAACCGGACATCTGCCAGTGTTTCACCATCCTTACTTTCCACTATGCAGGTTTCCTTCTCCCCAAAAGCAATCTTTTCAG
>JAZQKW010000010.1:0-44679 GCA_045542375.1 Butyrivibrio sp. | reverse complement strand
ATTTTTGGCACAGCAAGAAAGGCCAAGAGAAAGAAGAAGACCTACGAGGGCAAAAACATTGCTTCGTTTTCGGAACTTTCCGTAGGGGATTATGTAATTCATGAGAACCATGGACTGGGAATATACAGAGGAATTGAAAAGGTTGAGGTGGACCGCACTGAAAAGGATTATATCAAAATAGAGTATGCGGGAAACGGCAATCTGTATATTCTTGCTACTCAGCTTGATTTGATACAGAAATACGCGGACAGTGAGGCGAAGCCGCCGAAGCTCAACAAGCTTGGAACCGAGACTTGGAATAGAACCAAGGCAAGAGTAAAGGGCGCAGTGAAGGATGTTGCGGAAGAGCTTGTAAGGCTATATGCGGCAAGGCAGCAGAAGAACGGATTTACTTTCACTCCGGATTCACCATGGCAGAGGGAATTTGAAGAGCTTTTTCCATACGAAGAGACTACAGACCAGCTGATAGCCATTGAAGATACCAAGAGGGATATGGAAAGCAGAGTTATCATGGACCGCCTTATATGTGGAGATGTTGGTTACGGTAAGACAGAGATTGCATTGAGAGCAGCCTTTAAAGCGGTTCAGGATAATAAGCAGGTAGTCTATCTGTGCCCTACAACCATACTTGCCAAGCAGATATATTCGAATTTTGATATGAGAATGAAGGATTTTGGCGTTAACGTAAGGATGCTTTCAAGATTTTGTACCCCAAAAGAGGTAAAAGAGACTCTTGAAGGATTGAAAAAGGGTTTGGTAGATGTTGTTGTGGGAACACACAAGGTTTTGTCCAAAAACGTGGTATATAAGGATTTAGGACTTCTTATTATTGATGAAGAGCAGAGATTTGGCGTAAGTCATAAGGAAAAAATCAAGCAGCTAAGGGAAAATGTAGATGTTATTACTTTATCTGCAACACCAATCCCAAGAACCCTTCATATGAGTCTTATCGGTATCAGAGATATGAGTGTTCTCACAGAGCCACCGGTGGACAGACTGCCAATTCAGACTTTTGTTACAGAGTATGATGAAGAGATGGTAAGGGAAGCAGTATGCAGAGAGCTTGCCAGAGGCGGGCAGGTGTACTATGTGTACAACAGAGTTGTAGGTATTGAGGATGTTGCTTTCAATATTGCTAAAATGGTGCCGGAGGCAAATGTGGCTTTTGCCCATGGACAGATGAATGAAAGAGAATTAGAGAACATCATGATGGATTTTGTAAATGGTGACATAGATGTTCTTGTGTCCACAACGATTATTGAAACTGGTCTTGATATACCTAATGTTAATACAATTATTATCCATGATTCGGATAAATTCGGTCTTTCCCAGCTGTATCAGCTCAGGGGACGAGTGGGCAGGTCCGGCAGGGCTGCATATGCCTTTCTTCTATATAAGAGAGATAAGGTGTTGAAGGAAGTGGCAGAGAAACGTCTTAGTGCCATCAGAGAATTTACTGAGCTTGGTTCAGGCTTTAAAATTGCAATGAAGGACCTTGAAATCCGTGGTGCCGGCAATATGCTGGGAGAAGAACAGCATGGTCATATGGAGGCGGTTGGTTATGACCTTTATTGTAAACTTCTTAATGAGGCGGTTTCTGATCTTAAGGGTATTAAGCGAACGGAGGATTTTGAAACTAGTATTGATATTGATGTAGATGCTTTTATTCCTGCTACTTATATAAGAAGCGAGAATCACAAACTCAATATATATAAGAGAATTGCAACCATATCTACGGAAGAAGAGTTGTCTGATATGACGGATGAACTTATGGACCGTTTCGGGGACATCCCTAAGTCGGCTATGAACCTTATGAAAATTGCTCAGATAAAAAGTATGGCACACGAGGCTTATATAACGGAGATAAAGGGAAATCGTAAAGAAATCAGAATAAAAATGTTCCCGAAGGCCAAAATTAACCCGGCAGGAATTCCTGAAATTATCAGAAGCAAGGGTAGCAGAATGAAGTTTACTAATGGGGATATTCCTTATTTTACTTATTACTTTACTAAGGAAGAAATTAAGAGTACGGAAGATTATATGGAAAGTATTTCGGCAATAGTTGAAGAAATAAAAAGTCTTAGGGAGAGTGATTAGCAATGATAGGAATTATATTTACCGGTGGAACCATCGGTAGTACAGCAGGTGAGCAGTATATAGCCACCGATAGCAGCAAATCATATAAATTGATTGAAATGTACAGGGAACAGTATGGGGATGATGTTGAAATGGTGACAGATTCCCCTTACGAGATTCTCAGTGAAAATATGACCTGCAGAGAATACCCTTTGCTTGCAGAAGCGGTTAAAAGGATGCTTGACAGGGGCGTAAGCGGGGTTATTGTAACCCATGGAAGCGACACGCTTCAGTATTCGGCAGCATTTCTTTCCTATGTTATACCACAGGGAAGTGTGCCGGTAATGTTGGTTGCTAGTAATTATGTTTTAGAAGATGAAAGAGCCAATGGACTTATTAATTTTGCCTGTGCGGTAGATTTTATCAAAAATTCCTGTGGCAGAGGAGTGTATGTACCTTATCGTAACCGGGATGGAATCGTAAGGATATATTATGGAAATAATATTTTGCCTCATGATACCTGTAGTGATGAACTAAGAGCGTTACATGGAATTGTGTATGGAGATTATGCAGAGGGTTGTTTTGTTCCTTCGGGAATTGCCTGTCCCACAGCTGTAGCACTGTATGATGTTCCACGTGAGACAGCGGGGGCATCGGAGGTACTGGTCATTCACCCATATCCCGGAATGAAGTATCCATCTCTTGAGGGATACAAGGCAGTTCTTCATTGCAGTTACCATAGCGGCACCATATGCACCGGAGACGGCAGCTACGAAAGGATGCTTGAGGAAGCCGGTAAAAGGAAGATTCCTGTATACTATATATGTGATGACAGGGAAAAACAGTATGCAAGCTGTGAGCTCAATGACATGAAAAATATTATTAAATTAAGTAATATTACAGAAATTTCCGCATATATTGTAGTATGGTTGTCCATAAATATGAAAATTTAATGAATTTTGCTAAAAAATGGCCTTGACAATCAAAAAAATTATTGATTTTTTACAAATAGTAGTATATAGTAATAGATACCGATAGGTATTTATTTTTCATATTTATGGAAGAAATTCCAAGATACAAGAAAAGACCTAAAAAATTAGAGGAGGTAATTTACAAGTATGAAAAAGAGATTTTTATCAATCGTTCTTGCAGGTGCTCTTGCAGCTACAGCTTTAGTTGGTTGTGGTAAGAGTGGCGGCGACAAGCCAGCTGGAAATGATCCTACTAAGGAGAATGAACAGCCAGGCAACACAGATGCTACAGGTGGATCAGTTTACTACCTTAACTTCAAGCCAGAGCAGGATCTTGCATGGCAGAGAATGGCAGAGATTTATGAAGAGAAGACAGGCGTTAAGGTAACAGTTGTTACTGCTGCTTCAGGTTCATATGAATCTACATTAGCTGCTGAAATTGACAAGGACAATGCTCCTACATTATTCCAGGTTAACGGACCTGTAGGTCTTGCTAACTGGTCAGATTACTGCTATGACCTTAAGGATTCTAAGGTATATAGCGAACTTACAAGCGACAGCTTCGCTCTTAAAGATGGCGATGCAGTATTAGGTGTATCATACGTTATTGAATCATATGGTCTCATTACTAATACTAAGTTACTTGAACAGGCTGGATACAAGGTAGACGACATTAAGTCTTTCGCAAAATTAAAAGAAATCGCTGAAGACATTACAGCAAGAAGCGAAGAACTTGGATTCTCAGCATTTGCTTCAGCTGGTATGGATCCATCATCTGACTGGAGATTTAAGACACACTTAGCTAACCTTCCTATCTACTTCGAATATCAGGCAGATAAGATTGGTTCAACAGGAGCTATCAAGGGTACATACCTTGAGAACTACAAGAACATCTGGGATCTCTACATTAACAACTCAACATGTGATCCTAAGGATCTTTCAGCTAAGACAGGTAATGATGCTGTAGCTGAATTCACAAGCGAAAAGGCTGTATTCTACCAGAATGGTTCATGGGCATACGGCGATGTTAAGGGTCTCGGTGACGAGAACTTACAGATGATTCCTATTTACGTAGGAGCTGGAGATGAAGCTAACCAGGGTCTCTGTACAGGTACAGAAAACTACTGGTGTGTAAATAAGAAAGCTAGCGAAGCTGACATCAAGGCTACACTTGATTTCTTAGCATGGTTAGTAACAGATGAAGATGCTACTAAGACATTAGCTACTGCTCCAACAGATAAGGATGGAAATCCTATCATGACAAAGGATGCTGATGGAAACGATGTTCAGGTATCATTCAACTGGGTAATCCCATACAAGAATGCTGCTAAGTCTGACAACCTTTTCGTACAGCAGGATACAGAATATACTAACAATGGTTATGTTCCTGTATCATGGAACTTCACAACAATGCCTTCAGAAGCTTGGAAGAACGGTGTTGGTGGAGCATTAACAGCATATGCTGCTGACCAGACAGAAGATAACTGGAACAAGGTTAAGGAAGCATTCGTAGACGGATGGAAGCTCGAGTACGATGCTGCTAACGAGAAATAATTATTACTGAAGTAGTATATTATTTGCTAGTCAATTTGGGACAGGCAGGTGACCTGCCTGTCCCTATTTTTTTTAAATTTAAGTGAATTTACTGATATTAACTCTGAAATCGGGCATTTTTTGAGTTGATGTCCGATATATATACAGGAGGTTTATATGGAGAAAGCGATCAAGAAATACTGGCCTTTTTTCGTCATTCCTACATTTGGAGCTTTTGTAATTGGTTTCATTATTCCTTTCTGTCAGGGTCTTTATCTGTCGTTCTGTAAATTTACGACAGTAGGTAATGCAGAATGGGTAGGATTAGATAATTATAAATGGATTTTTACCAAAGAAGTTACAGGGTTTGCGGCACCTGGTGCATTTAAAGACGCATTCTGGTTTACAACCAAATTTGCGGTTGTATCAATTATTTTAATTAACGTACTTGCATTTGCACTTGCACTTGCACTTACTAAAGGCATTAAGGGAACTAATATTTTCAGAACAGTGTTCTTTATGCCTAACTTAATCGGTGGTGTAGTACTCGGTTACATATGGAAGACACTTATTAACTGTGTACTTAATATTGTAGGAGAACCACTTTTGGCGTTGAATTCAACTGCTGGGTACTGGGGATTGATTATTCTGATGTGCTGGCAGCAGGTAGGATATATGATGATTATTTATATTGCAGGATTACAGAGTGTACCGGATGCAGTAATGGAAGCATCTAAGATTGATGGTGCTAATTCATGGCAGACATTGATTAAGATTAAGCTTCCAATGGTTATGTCATCAGTTACTATTTGTGTATTCCTTACATTAACCAACTCGTTCAAGCTCTTCGACCAGAATATGGCATTAACCAATGGTCAGCCATACTCAAAGCCGACAGAAATGTTAGCATTGAACATCTATAATACATACTACGCAAGATCCGGTAAGGTATGGATGGGTAGAGGACAGGCGAAAGCGGTTATATTTACAATTGTTGTAGTTGTATTAGCGTTGGCACAGCTTCGTGCAACACGTTCTAAGGAGGTGCAGCAGTAATGGCAAAAGAAAAAGAAGTTAAAGTTAAACAGAAATTTAAACTGGGTAATTTTGCCCTTGGGGCTTTCCTTACGGCACTTTCAGTAGCGTATATCTATCCGATATTTATGGTACTTATTAACTCTTTGAAGGTTAAGAGTGCTATTACTACAAGCAATATGTTCAAGCTTCCAACAGAAGAGACTTTCAATGGTTGGAGAAACTTTGAAGTAGCCATTAAGACTAACGGCTTCTTTAAGAGCTTTGGATACAGTGCATTCATTACAGTAACATCAGTTCTTGCAATTTGTGTTTTCTGTTCAATGTGTGCGTGGTTTATTACCAGAGTAAAGAGTAAGCTTACAAGTATAATGTATTACTTATTTGCTTTTTCAATGGTTGTTCCATTCCAGATGGTAATGCTTACATTATCTAAGACTGCTAATAAAATAGGTCTTGACTCACCATGGTTTATCTGGATTATTTATCTTGGATTTGGTGCCGGTCTGGCGGTATTTATGTTTGCCGGATTTATGAAATCGGTACCACTTGAAATTGAAGAGGCTTCAATGATCGACGGATGTAATCCGTTACAGACATTCTTCAGAGTTGTATTCCCAATACTTAAGCCAACAATGGTTTCAGTAGCAATTCTTGAAGCGATGTGGGTATGGAACGATTATCTTCTTCCATATCTTGTACTTGACAGAACTAAGGAATATTCAACACTCCCAATTCTTGTTCAGGCGGCCTTCACAGGAAGCTACGGAAGACAGGAACAGGGCCCTATGTTTGCAAGTATGCTTTTAACTATTATCCCAATTATTATTATCTACATTGCAGGTCAGAAGCACATTATCAAAGGTGTTGCTGCAGGTGCGGTTAAGGGCTAACAGTTATAATCTAAATAAGAATTACAATGAATTGGTAGTCCCTTGCATACTTGTTATGAGTAATGTTAAGGGACTACAGTTTTAATGAATGGAGGATATGATTCTTGTGAGAAAAAGTGGTGTATTAATGCATATTTCTTCTCTTTCTTCACCATACGGAATAGGAAGTATGGGAAAAGAAGCTAGAGAATTTGTTGATTTTTTAAAGAAATCGGGTCAGTCATATTGGCAGATACTTCCGGTATGTCCTACCAGTTACGGTGATTCCCCATATCAGTCTTTTTCTACCTTTGCAGGTAATCCATATTTTATCGATTTGGAGCTTCTGCGTGAAGAAGGATTGCTTCAAAAGGAAGATTATGTTGATGTAGACTGGGAAAGTACACCTGATAAGGTTAACTATGAAGCTTTATATTATAAGAGATACGATATCTTAAGAAAAGCAGCGGACAGATTCATAGAGAATCCAAGTTCGGAGTACAGTGATTTCTGTGATGAGCAGAAGGAATGGATATATGATTATGCTTTGTTTATGGCATTGAAGGATGCCAATGGGGGAGTTGCATGGACTGAATGGGATGAAGATTTGAAGAAACGTAATCCGAAAGCACTTGAAGATGCTAAGACAAAATATTCCAAGGAAATCGAGTTTTGGAAGATTATGCAGTTTCTGTTTTTTAAACAGTGGAAGTCTTTAAGACAGTATGCAAATGACAGAGGAATAGAGATTATTGGTGACCTTCCAATATATGTTGCACTTGATAGTGTTGACGTATGGGCGAATCCGCATCTGTTCCTGCTCGATGAGAATCTTGAACCTATTGATGTGGCAGGATGTCCACCGGATGGTTTTTCAGCAACAGGACAGTTATGGGGAAATCCATTATTCAGATGGGACGTTATGGAAGAGGAAGACTATGACTGGTGGGTAAGACGTATCAGCCAGGCGTGCAAGATATATAACGTGCTTAGAATTGACCATTTCAGAGGATTTGATTCGTATTATGCAATTCCATATGGTGCGGATACTGCTATGAACGGTGAATGGAGAATTGGACCTGGAATCAAGTTGTTTAAGGCGATGGAACGCAAAATTGGTCCACAGAATATTATCGCAGAAGACCTTGGATATCTTACTGATTCTGTAAGACAGCTTCTTAAGGATAGTGGTTTTCCGGGTATGAAGGTACTGGAATTCGCATTTGACAGCAGAGACAGTAACAATGCTGATTATCTTCCACATAATTATCCTGAGTATTGTATCGCATATGCAGGTACTCATGACAATGAAACAATATGCGGTTGGAAGAAGACAGCTGCTCCGGAAGATATAGCATATGCCAAGGATTATCTGAAACTTAGTGATGATGATTTCTGTTGGGATATGATAGACAGACTGTGGGCTACAGCTGCTAATACAGTTATTATTCAGGCTCAGGATATTTTAGAGCTTGGAAGCGAGAGTCGTATGAATATTCCGTCAACTCTTGGTGGAAACTGGTCGTGGAGAGCTCTTGAGGGAGCGTTCACAGATGAGATTGCAGACAGACTCAGAAAGATTACAGAACAACATAACAGATTAAATTAATTATAAAAGGATTCCGGCTACATTTTTGCAGCCAGAATCCTTTTTACTGATTGGTCAATTCTATCCTCAGTTATTCTACCGCTTTTGACAGCATTCAGTACAGCATTATATGCTGTATCAAAATTCTCAGGCATAAGTATAATGTCATTACCTGCTTCTATTGCTAAAAGAGTAGATTCTTCACAGGTGTAATTTTGGCTTATGGCACCCATACCCATTGCATCGGTAATTATTATTCCATCGTAGCCTAAGTCGTTGCGAAGACACTCAGTAACCATCTTATACGACAGTGTGCAAGGGGTATTGTTTCCCAGTATGGTAGGAACGGATATATGAGATACCATTACAAAATCTATATTGTCTTTGCCGGCATTTGCAAAAGGAATCAACTCGCTTTGCTTAAGGTCTTCGTAGCTTTTGTTGGTGTAGGCATATCCTTCATGGGTATCTCCTTCCGTTGCACCATGTCCGGGAAAGTGCTTGTAGGTACTGAGTACATTCTCAGAGTGGAGTCCGTTGGAATATTCTCTTGCGAAAGTACTTACCGTATTCGGGTCGCTTCCAAAAGAACGGTCGTTGATAACCTTGTTATCCGGATTGGTTAATACATCTGTATCGGGAGCAAAGTCTACATTAAAGCCTAATTCATTGAGATAGTTACCAATATAGGCACCGGCTTCATAGGCTCTATTAGCAGTAGTAATATTTCCCATCGGCTCAATCAGAGTAACATTAAAATTAGGATTGCTTCCAATTCGCGCTACCCTTCCACCTTCTTCATCAACACATAAAAATGGCTTGATACCATTAGTGTTAAGACAATAGCTCTCGGTTGTCTGAAGGAGAGCAGTTGTCTGACCAGGGTTAATAAGATTACCGGCAAAATATATAAATCCACCTACCGGATAAGACTGAATCTTAGCTTGTAAATCAGCATCAGCAACAGTTAATGAATCTTTTCCAATAAATGTAGATGGAGATACCACAAACATCTGGCATATCTTTTCTTCTAATGTCATTGCTGACAATTTCTTCTCAATCGAATCTTCCGGAACGGTTATACTATTCATATTGATATAGGAATCAATTCCGTTGGCGATACCGTTGGCAATTAGCAGTTGATAAGATGGATCAGACATCTTTCTGTCTTCTTCAAGATTACTCATATATCCCATTTCAACTATTGTCGTAGGAATCTGGCACCAGTTAATTCCACTCATGGTGTCAGTCTCCCATACATATTGTTTCTTGCAGCCGGTACTGGCACAGATTGAGTCAAGAACAAAAGATGAAAGAGCGCGGCTGTTCTGATATATATTGCCATTGTACGGATTTTCAGAGGTCTGGCATATGGTCATAGCACCATTAACCTCAGGGTTCTCTGAACCATTGGCATGGATTCTGATAAATGCAGCAGCACTGGCTTCATTGGCAATAGCAGCTCTCTCGGCATTGCTTATGTTAACATTGTTGTCTCTTCTTATCATAAGAACCTGATATCCTCTTGATTGAAGCTCTGCTTCAAGCTTCAGGGCGACTTGAAGATTGAGTTCATACTCAGGAAGTCCGGTAGCAACACCCTGAGTTCCGCTTGAAACCTTGGTCTTTAATTCGGTTGAGCCTGGACCAACCGGCTCTTTATCAGTGTTGCTCTTCAACTGATGACCGGCATCAATAACGATAAGGGGGCCCTTGGTCGGAATATTAGTGGGTGGAGCGGTAGGAGGTTCGGTAGGTGCTTCGGTAGGTGGAGTAGTATGTTCCTCAGATGTAGATTGAGACGGACTCTCAGTTGTTGAGTCCGTCTCAGGGTTACTTCCTTCTATCTCGTATGTCCATCTGTTAATACCGCCAAAGTCATTCACCTTGCTGTATCCGTTATCAATAAATATACGGGCTGCCTTTCTGCTTAAACTTCCGTCTCTGCAATATATAAGTATCAAGGCATCCTGATTAGGAAATTTATCAGTTATTGTACTGTCGATAGTGTCGAAAGGAACGCATATAGCTCCCGGAATATGTGATGCCTCATATTCTGTATATGTACTAACATCGATAATAATACAATCCGTATTATTAGCCATTAAAATTCTTGCTTCTTCCGGTGTGAGAAATGAAAAAGCAGCAGTAGTAGTTGGTTCTTCTACATTGTTGCCACCTGTACATGCTGTCATGGTAATAAGCAACAGCATAATTAAAGGCAAAATAATCTTTTTCATATAACGACCTCCTATTTTAATAAGATATATGTATTATATATTTTATGAAAATTTATATCAAGTTTTTCACAAATATTTAAAAAGGATACAAAAAGGATACAGGCATATGATATTATAATATCAGCAATTGCAATACAGATGATGTGGAGGAGTTTATGTCATATAGAATTTTACTGGTGGAGGATAATTTACAGATACAGGAAGTAATTAATGATTATTTCAGAAGTAAAAGCGGCGGCGAAATGGAAATTGTGAACGTGGCAGATGGAGCGGATGGCCTGCTTAATATATATGCTGAGGAATATGATTTATTGCTTTTAGATATTATGTTACCGGGGGTGGATGGGTACACTATTTGCCGTAAAGTAAGAGAAAAAAGTATTGTGCCTATTATTTTTATAACAGCCAAAGTGTATGAGGATGATATGCTTCGCGGATATGGTCTGGGGTGTGATGACTATATTACCAAGCCTTTTTCATTGAGTGAATTGTACGCTAAGGTTAATGCATTACTTAAGAGATATAAAGGGCTCGTTGGAAGCCCTGTGCTTAGGTGTGGGGATATTACACTTAACCCGGGGACACATGTTGTGAGAGTGGAGGATGATGTGATTTCTCTTCCGCCAAAGCAATACGAGCTTCTTAAGTATCTTCTTGAGAAAAAAGAACAGCCGGTTGATCGGGAGACATTACTTTCAAGAGTGTGGGGAAGCAGCTTTTATGGAAATGACAGGGTGGTAGATAACCACATCAAGAAGCTTAGAAAAGCCTTGGGTATCAGTGGAAGACACATCAAAACTGAGGTTGCAATAGGTTATAAGATGACAGATGAGATATAGAGGATGATTAAGTATGATGAATAATATGTATATAAAATATTTAATTAGGAAATTGGCTGTTTTGTTGATGATTTCATTTGGTATATGTACTATACTTACCTGCTTGACAAAAAAGACTTTCCTGATGGAGCAGGTTACGGAAAGCGTAAATGAGGGAAAAAGGGTTATGTCTAAAATGGATATGGAAGTGATAAATAATTATAATTCATCTAATCTTGATAAGATAGCATCCAGCTTAGGGATATTGTCCAGAGTTAAACCGAATAGTATAGTAGTAAAAAATGGACGATTGGTTGCTCCAAATATAAATTGGGCGGTGTTAGGTGGAACGGGGGACGAGGATCTATTATGTCAAATGTCAGTTTTTGATGAGTTAGATTGTTATGGGGACTTGGTCGTATGTACTTCTTATTGGAGAAACAGCTACTATTTTGTACCGAATAAAATAGAAATATATTCATATGATGAGAAGCGGGGAGAGGTCTATCTCAAGGATAAAAAAGAAATAGACAGACCTCACTATGTGAATGTGTCGGGAAATGGGAATTACTGGTATTGCTATGATCAGACTAAGGTAATAAGTTTTTCATGTGTGCAGAACTATTCGGAGGCTGAAATTGATGAGGATTTGGGAGATGAGTATAAGAGGGTAGAGGACTATTATGATGCAAGTGTGTATTATAAGAGCATAGATGGATTCCTGAAATATGAATGCTATGAATATGTATATGATGGAACAGGTGATTACCAGCTTATAACCAAATATCAGGTAGATGCATGGGAAAATGGAAAGAAAGTATTGCTTCCGGCGTACATAGCTTTTTTTGCAATATCAGTTGTTGTTGCAGCTTTTCTTTCTCTTGTTGATACCAAAAAGAGAGAACAGTTTCTGTTTCAGAAAAGCCTTACATCCAGTCTTGCTCACGATTTGAAGAGCCCGCTTATGGTAATTTCAGGATATGTGGAGAACATAACGGAGAATACTAACCCTGAGAAGAATGAAGCATATGTTCAGTCAATAGGAATGAATGTTGTACATATGAATGAAATTATTCAGAATATACTGCATCTTAACGAGTTAGAGAATAAGAAAAAGAGAAAGCTTATTATGGAAAAATGCCAGATTGCTCCAATTGTAAGGGCGTTGTTGGAGATGAAGCAGAAGCAGATGTCTGAAAAAGATATTGAGGCGATTGTTGTGGGAGATGCTACGGTTAAATGTAATAAAGATGCAATGTCAAGAGCCTTGGATAATCTCATCAGTAATGCGGTTAATTATTCTGAACAGGGGAAGAAAATCGAGATTATAATAGATTCTGACCAATTGATAATTAATAATTATTTTTCTGATAAGATTGAATGCAATATTAAGAAACTTACGGAGCCCTTCGTTAAAGGAAGCGAAAGCAGAAGTTCAGGTGGTACCGGACTTGGACTTAATATAGCAAAATCAGTTATGGATATACATGGATTCAGAATGAGAATAGAAATAGAAAATAATATGTTCAAAATCCGAATAAAATGGTAAAAAAACAATGCAATTTATCGCACCTTCTGTTATACTGAAAGGAGTAGACGTAAGTATAACAGGAGGTGTTGTGTTTATGGAACAGTTATATTCTTTAAATTATATGTTAAAGCTTATTAAGTCCTTCTGCGACAATGGCACAAGTGACTATATGTTCATTAAACACTACAATACACTTTCTCTTCCTGAAGAAGATGTGGCTGAGATTATCGATAATGCAGAGAATGAGTATTGTTTGTTATATTATAAATATTCAAAGCATCAGATGCTGGAGCCATACCAGCCTTTTTTAGGATGGATTAGAAGACTTTATTATGAATACTTCTCGGAAGAAACCCCGGATGAATTTCTGAAGAATGCAGGGGTATATCCGATGCAGATGTATTCCTTTGCTGAGTATATAAGAACAGGTAAAGCTGACCGAATTCAGGATATATTGGTTAATGAATTATATTATGAAAGTAAGCGAGTGCTTGAAGCTATTGTTAATATATACAAGTATATATGCGAGAAGGTTAATATATTTATTGTGATTGAAAGCCTTCATCTCAGTAATTATTCCGGTGTTAAGGCTGTTCACAGTATTATGAACAACAGATTACAGGGGAGGCTCCGATTAGTGGCTACATATAATGAGAGCTACAACATGCTAGGATATATTTTGCCTGTATGGAATGAGTTTGTTAATGAAATGGAGCAGCATGGGTATCAATACGAATGGGGAGAGGTTGACACAGGGAAAGCTGTTGATGCACAGGATGTTTTTATACCCAAAGCGGAGAATATAGAGGAATACATTGAGAAGGCAAGAAATATGTATTTCTTCATATGTGAGCAGGATGCCAGATATTATCTTAATATAATATATGATAAGATTAAGCAGGGGAATCTTGAGGTGTCAAGAGATCAGTATGTAAGAATTCTTCAGATAATGGCGCTTATAGAAATTCATTGCAAAGAATATTCAAGAGCGTTGCAGATATGTGAGTATGTGGCAATTATTGCCAATGAAGATAATAATGACAGGCTTGTATATAATTACAATTATCTCTGTGCCATGACGCAGTTTGGTATGGAACAGCTGGAGAATAAGATTACAGGTTATGTTGACAGATGCAGGAGCATTGCTCAGAAATGGGGCGACGAGCTGGCTGATTATAAGCCGCAGATATTGCAGCTTATGTCTGACTGTAATTATTGGAGAGATATATATATTGATTATTACGGAACATATGTTACTGATGAGATGATAAGTCTTACGGAGAAGTTTGGCTTCAAGAACATACTTGCGTATATATACATATATTGTTTTTCGAGTGATAGTAAGGTGCTTGAGGATGTAGCTAATCATAAGTGTAAGCTATGGTATTTTGAAAAAGGCGTTGAGCTTGCAACTGAGGTTCAGAATTATGAGTTGTTGGTATCAGCCTATACCAAGAATATTATAGTTTTTTCCAGAGCGGCACATTATGATTATGTATCCGAGCTGATGGAGAAGAAGATTGAGGCAATCAATATTGAAAAGAATCTGATGAGAGTTATACATGCATATAACGGTATGGGTTATAATGCAAGTATTACGGAAAAATATCAGAAGGCAGAAGAGAATTTTAGTGCAAGTATAGATGAATTGTTAAAGCTTGGTAATGGTGAGGAAATTGCAATTACGTTGTATAACAGTTCTCTTAATAAGATGCTTGCAAGAGAGTATGCATATGCATCGGAAGACTTGATGTTGCTTATCAAGATAATGGATATGCTTGGAATGCATGCGCTTCCTATGGCTGATAAGGCAAGATTTTATGGAATGCTTGGTATCTGTAGCTTTTACATAGGTGAGGATTACAGATGCTGCTATTGCCTTGACAAAATAGAGAACTATGTAGGACATCTGGATTATGTGGATGATGAGAATAAGTATCAGTATTGGGTGGATGCGCTTTTTATGAAATATATTCTTACTGCTATGATGAATGTTGCTGACGGTAAATATGATGAAGCAGAAAAGTCATTCAAAGAAGCAGGTAAGATTGTTGAAATGGATACGGAGAAGAAGTTCTTTTCATATATTTTATACGTTCAGGAAATGGCCAAATATTATGACCTAATTGGGAAGGAAGATGAGCGATGTGCCATATTAACAGAAGGAATAGCTTTTTGTGATAAGAATGGATATCGTATAAGAAGTGCCAGCTTGATGACTGAACTCCGCAAAGGCAGGGAAGGCGCAAGGAAAGGAATTATTCTTAAGAGACAGGCTACCGGTGAACAGATATTGGAAGTTGTTTCCCGTATTGTATTGAAGAAGGAATTAGAAGCAAGGGAAAGAGAAATTTCATTCCTCACAATATGGAATGAATTGTTGTCAAGGTGCAAAACTGCTGATGAGGTAATGCCTAAGACCTTTAACTTGTTAAAGAATCATTTTAATTTTGATGGTGTATTTATGCTGTGGGTTAATGGTGGAGATGCAAGAATCGAGTATATGGATTGCCCTCCAAAGGATGATTCAGTGGACAATGTGACAGGAAGAGTTCGTAGTTTTACATCTGAACATTTACAGGGGCTGGCTAAATACTTTAAGAATAACCGACATGCAATTCTTATTAACAGGGTTGAGAAGGGATTTTTTGAGTACAAGGATGTTCTGGATATAATTGGACCGCACCAAATTCTAACACTTTTTGCAGCACCATTATATGGTAATAATGGAGAGTTGTACAGTGTTGTAATTGGCTATGTGGAAATGAGAAAATATGCAATGCCTAATAAGTACCTGTTGAATGAACATGATTTCACAATACTTAAGTTTGCAAGCGAACAATTGCACAATGCCATGGAGAGACTTAATTATGTAGAGCTTATTCAACGAATGAATACACAGCTGTCTGATATGGCAGTTACTGACCAGTTGACAAGTCTGTATAATCGTCAGGGCTTTGAGAAGATGATGCATCAGTGGAGTGGCGGAATGGTGGCTGAGAAGGCGGTTGTATATATTGATATGGATAATTTCAAGTATTACAATGATACCTTTGGACATGACCTTGGGGACTACGTTTTGGTACAGTTCGCAGGAATTCTTAAAGACGCCGTTAGTGGGTGCGGATATGCAGTAAGATTTGGTGGGGACGAATTTGTTATTGTTCTCAATAACAAGGACGCATATTATGCTGAGGATGTGGTCAAGGGAATATTTGACAGGCTTAATAACCGTCTGATTCCTAACCTGCAAAAGAAAATCGGTGAGAATCATGTTATTCCTGATAACAAGAGACTTAGCTTCTCAGCAGGAATTGCGGATTGCAGAGAAGGTGACAGTATAGCAGATGTGCTTAATAATGCTGATAAAGCATTGTATTCTGTAAAGAGAAAGTCAAAAAACGGATATCTTATATGGAAATAATAATAAAGTCGTATGTCAATGTTGATGTGGCATACGACTTTGTTTTACATATTATGGAATCTTCTTTTTTCAATATACATATTGTGGTCCGCTTCTTTAATTAAATCTTCAATCTGCTTACCGTGACCATAGGAGCTTCCTACGGATGCAGAGATATCATAAGGGTAAGAAGTGCTGATTTCAGCAATAATTTTATTCCATTCGGTAAGAATATTATGTGTGGTATCTTCTTTGGCATCATCAATAATCATAACAAATTCATCGCCGCCGATTCGAAACGCGTTGCGGTTCTTAGATGACAACTGATGAATGCTGTGAGCCACAGTTCTTATAAGTGAATCACCTGCCTCATGGCCGATGGTATCGTTAGTTGTCTTCAGATTATTAATATCCCAGAATATGACTGCGACCGTATTACATTGTGGATAATATTCGGTAACCATTTTTAAATATTTACTCTTGTTATACAGTCCTGTCATACCATCCGTTACAGCAAGTTCCTCCATTCGGTGAGCGTGAGCTACTTTATTACGGTTTAATTTTCCAATGTTGAAGCATACCACAAGACACATTGTGTATACCAGACACCTTGGAAATACGAAGAACAGAATAAGATTAAAAACTGGCTTTTCATTAATCTCTATTCGGGTAAAAAGTCCATTGTCTGTATATGCGGAAAGTGGTTCACCCGGAAGCAAAGCCATATTGGCATCACAGATTCCTATCTGGTATCCTACGAGAATGGTAATAAAGGTGCTTATAATGGTAAGCACGGTTGTATATATCATAAGCTTTCTGGATGAATACAGGCTGCAAAATAATATTGGCAAAATAGATGCAAGATATGCATGATAGGTAAGTCCGGTTGCCATTATTGTAGTTATGATTACCGTCCACAGGATAATGAAATATTTCATTGCTTTATGGTGAGTTCCTATTAGGAACCAGCATATCATACCGATGGCATATATAACGAGACTCGGGGTCATACAAAGTATCATAGTAGTCTTGTTAAATGGAAATACTTCCGTAGCATTGAGTATCCATATAACGAGCATAATGATTACAGTAATGTTCATGCATCTTATTACATAGTTGTTAGATATAGTTTCGTAATTGTCTGGAGCTAATTTCTTGAATGTTTTCATAGTAAAACCTCCGGATAATGCTACAATAATGGTATTCTAATTCTTAAAAAATGTCAAATGATATGAAGAAAACGTAAATAATATTGGTAAATTTTTCGCATAATAACTTCACATATTTAATTATGAAAAGGAGTATGGATATATGAAAGCAACAGGCATTGTGCGTAGAATAGATGATCTGGGAAGAGTTGTGGTTCCTAAGGAAATCAGGCGTACGCTAAGGATAAGAGAAGGTGACCCTATGGAAATCTACACAGACCATGATGGCAATGTTATTTTGAAAAAATACTCTCCGGTAGGTGAGCTTGGTGAATTTGCCAGACAATATGCCGAGACTCTTGCCCAGACGACAGGAAATGTGGTGTGTATAACAGACAGGGATCAGGTAATAGCGGTGTCGGGAACTGCGAAAAAAGATTTCCTTGGGAAAGAAATCAGCAAGAACCTTGAAGCGCTTATTGAAGAGAGAAGTAATGTGGCAGCATCACGAGGAGATAAGAAATACACGAGAATAACTAATGAGGAAGATGATTTTATGAGTCAGGCAGTATGCCCTATAATCTGTGAGGGAGATGCAATTGGCTCGGTTATTATTACAACAAGGGATGAAAAAGTCAGGTTTGGAGACCTTGAGCAGAAGTTAGCGACATCGGCGGCAGGTTTTTTGGGAAAACAGATGGAATTGTAAAATATGAGAGGATGTTTCTAAAGTCTTAAAATGACCGAAGAGATATCCTTTTTTGCTTGACTAAATTGTTTTAATAGAATATAATACTTTAAACTGTTAAAGTTTAATGCGAAAAAGAGGAGAACAGCAAATGAAAACATTCAAGAAATTTGCCATTATGGCATTAGCCGGACTTATGGCAATAGGCACATGTGCATGTTCCGGAGGAACTAAGAAGAAGGACGGAACATACACAGTAGGTATATGTCAGATAGTAGAACATCCTGCACTTGATGCAGCTACTAAAGGATTTAAGGATGCACTTGTTGAAAAATTAGGAGATAAGATTACTTTTGAAGAAAAGAACGCACAGAATGATACAGAAACCTGTGCAACAATTGTTAATGGTTTTGTATCATCAGACGTGGATCTTATTCTTGCAAATGCGACACCGGCTCTTCAGGCAGCAGTTGCAGCAACTAGTACGATTCCTATTCTTGGGACATCAGTTACTGAGTACGGGGTTGCGCTTGATATTAAAGATTTTAAGGGAACAACGGGATACAACGTATCAGGAACATCAGACCTTGCTCCGCTTAATGAACAGGCAGGTATGATTAAGGAACTTTTCCCTAAGGCAGAGAAGGTAGCTATGGTGTATTGTTCAGCAGAAGCTAATTCTTTATATCAGGTAAATGTTATGAAAGAAGAGTTAGAGAAGCTTGGCATTGAAAGCAAGGCATTCCCTTTTGCAGATTCTAATGACATAATTAATGTGGCTACATCGGCAGCAGATTATGCAGATGTTGTATATCTTCCTACAGATAACACTGTGGCTGAGAATAAGAGCGCAATATACAATGTGTGTATGCAGGAAAGTAAGAGGGTTCCTGTAATTGCAGGAGAAGAAGGTGCATGTAAGGATTGTGGAGTTGCAACACTTTCAATCAGTTATTATGATATCGGTTATAAGACAGGAGAAATGGCGTATGAGATACTTGTAAATGGAGCGGATATCGCTAACATGGAAATTGAGTATGCACCACAGGCTGTCAAGAAATATGATGAGGATGTATGTAAGGAATTAGGAATAGAGATTCCTGAGGGGTATGTAGCTATTGAAAAATAAATTGACTGTTAAAGAATAGTGATTTATAATATTTTAATCAGTCCTAAGAAGGACAGAAAAAAGGAGAATGAAACATGAAAAAATTTAAAAGAATTGCCGCTCTTACAATGGCAGGTCTTATGGCCGTAGGAGTGTGCGCATGCTCAAAGATCGAAAAGAAGGTTGATGATGGTAGATACACAGTAGGTATCTGTCAGCTTGTAGAACATCCTGCACTTGATGCAGCTACTAAGGGATTTAAGGATTATCTTACAGAAAAGCTTGGTGACAAAATAACATTTGACGAGAAGAATGCGCAGAATGATACAGAAACCTGTGCAACAATCGTTAACGGATTTGTATCAGCAGATGTTGACCTTATTCTTGCAAATGCAACACCAGCCCTTCAGGCAGCGGTTGCAGCTACTAACACAATTCCTATTCTTGGAACATCAGTTACAGAATATGGTGTAGCGCTTGATATTAAGGATTTTAATGGTGTAACAGGATACAATGTATCAGGAACATCGGACCTTGCCCCACTTGATGAACAGGCAGCAATGGTAAAGGAACTTTTCCCTGAAGCTAAGAAGGTTGGTCTTTTGTATTGCTCAGCAGAAGCTAACTCTTTATATCAGGTAGAGGTTGTATCAGATGAATTAGAGAAGCTTGGAATCGAAAGTAAGGCATTCCCATTCGCAGATTCTAATGACATTATTAACGTAACAACATCAGCAGCTGAATATTCAGATGTTATTTATGTACCTACAGATAACACTGTAGCAGAGAATACAAGTGCAATTTACAACGTATGTATGCAGGATGATGTAATGGTTCCTGTAATTGCAGGAGAAGCAGGTATCTGTAGCGGATGTGGAGTTGCAACACTTTCACTTGACTATTATGACATTGGATATAAGACAGGTGAAATGGCATATGAAATACTTGTAAATGGAGCTGACATTACTAAAATGGAAATCGAATATGCTCCACAGGTAACTAAGAGATATAACAAGGATATCGCAGATAAATTCAATCTTGAGATGCCGGCAGAATATGAAGCAATTGATGTAGCATATTAATTATAATAACCGGAGGTTTTTGGTGTGGAAATAACAGCATTATTTAACGCGTTGCCGGGTGCAGTTTCACAGGGTATGATGTGGGGCATAATGGCAATAGGCGTATTTATTACATATAAAATACTGGATATAGCAGATCTGTCAGTTGACGGAACGGTCAGTCTTGGCGCAGCTGTATTTGCAGTTACACTCACAAGCGGACATAATATCTGGTTATGCATGCTATATGCCACACTTGCCGGAATGGCAGCAGGTCTGGTAACGGGATTTTTCCATGTATGTATGGGTATACCGGCAATATTAGCAGGTATTATTACTCAGTTTGGTCTTTACTCTATTAATGTTAAGATTATGGACGGCTCTAATATGACCATCAGTAATCGTACATATGACCTTATTGAATCAAGCATGTATCAGGGTAACGGATATCCATTTTATAAATGGCCAATGTTCGTATTTGCAGTAGCAGCCCTTGTGCTTATTGCCTTTCTTTACTGGTTCTTCGGAACTGAAAGAGGTGCATCACTTCGTGCAACAGGAAGTAACCCTAATATGAGTAGAGCTCAGGGTATTAATACAAGTGTTAATAAAATAATAGGACTTGTGCTTTCAAATGGTATTGTGGCTTTTTCGGGAGCTCTTATTGGACAGTACTCAGGTGCAGCTAACGTAGCAACAGGACGTGGAGCGATTGTAATCGGTCTTGCAGCAGTTGTAATCGGTGGTGCTATTTTTGGTAAAATATTTAAGAATTTTGCTTTACAGCTTCTCGGAGTTGTACTTGGTGGAGTTATCTACTACATAATTGTACAGATAATACTTTGGTTCCCAATTGACCCTAACCTTCTCAAGTTTATTCAGGCGATGGTTATTGCAGTATTTCTTGCTTTCCCTTATTGGAAAGAAAAGATATTCAAGAAACCTGTTAAAGTTAAAGTGAAGGAGGGCAATGAATAAGATGTTAGAAATTAAAAATATATCGAAAACATTTAATCCGGGAACAGTTAATGAAAAGACAGCTCTTAACGGACTTTCCCTTACACTCAATGACGGAGACTTTGTAACTGTAATTGGTGGTAACGGAGCCGGTAAGTCAACACTTCTTAATGCGGTTGCAGGCACATGGAGAGTTGATTCCGGAAACATACTGATTGATGGTGTGGATGTAACTAAAATGCCGGAATTTAAGCGTGCAAAATTCCTTGGAAGAGTATTCCAGGACCCGATGATGGGAACAGTTCCCACTATGGGAATTGACGAAAATCTTGCACTTGCAGCAAGAAGAGGGCAGTTCAGAGGTCTTAAAATCGGTATTTCTTCAAAAGAACGTAAGGAGTATCAGGAGGTTGTTAAGATTCTTGAACTTGGTCTTGAAGACAGAATTACATCCAAGGTTGGTCTTCTTTCAGGCGGACAGAGACAGGCGGTAACACTTCTTATGGCATCGCTTAAGAAACCTAAACTTCTGTTGCTTGATGAACATACAGCGGCTCTTGACCCTAAGACAGCTGCTAAAGTTCTGGAAGCTACAGAGACTATTGTTAACAGAGATAAGCTTACAACACTTATGATTACACATAATATGAAGGATGCCATTGCACATGGTAACAGACTTATTATGATGAAAGATGGTAAGATTATTTTTGATATATCAGGTGAAGAAAAGAAACGACTTACAGTTGAAGATCTTCTTGAAAAATTTAACAACGCAAGTGGAGAAGAAGTTGTAAATGACCGAATGATATTAGGTTAAGTGATATTGAGCCACCAAATTGGAAAAAAATAACCGATTTGGTGGCTTTTAGTGTTGTTTTGCCAAATTTTTTTGTGGAAAAATTGTTAGAGAAATGGTACAATAGGACTATATATCTGTGGAGGGATAGAAATGCAGGCAATTATATTAGCTGCCGGAATGGGAACACGACTTAAGAAGCTGACTTCTAATAATACCAAGTGTATGGTTAAGGTTAATGGAGTTACCCTGATTGAAAGAGCTCTCAGTATTTTAGATAGGAAGGGTTTATCAAGAATAGTATTAGTAGTAGGGTATCAGGCACAGAATTTGGTTGAATTTGTACATACGCTGAATATTAAGACACCTGTGGTTTTTATTGAGAACAGTATCTATGACAAGACTAATAACATATATTCACTTACACTTGCTAAGAAGTATGCTTGTGAAGAGGATACGTTGTTACTTGAATCGGATTTGATTTTTGAGGAGGCGTTAATTGACGCATTAATAGATGATGATAGGGAGACTCTTGCATTAGTAGACAAGTTTGAGAATTGGATGGATGGTACATGCACGATTCTTGATGACAATGATTGTATTGTTGATTTTGTTGCAGGAAAGTATCTTGATTTTGCCAATAAGGATGAGTATTACAAGACGGTTAACATATATAAATTTAGCAGCCATTTTTCAAGGAATACATATTTTCCTTTCCTTGAAGCGTATGCAGGCGCTATGGGGAATAATGAGTACTATGAATCGGTTATCAAGCTTATTGCAATGCTTGAGACCAAGGAAATCAGAGCGAAGAGACTTAATGGTCAGAAGTGGTATGAAATAGATGATGCACAGGATCTTGATATTGCGGAATCTATTTTTGCCAATAACATAAGTGAACAGTATGATGCCATTGCTGGTAGATATGGGGGATATTGGAGATATCCTAAGTTATTGGATTTCTGTTACCTTGTTAATCCGTATTTTCCACCTAAGAAGATGGTTGAAGAGATTAAATCTAATTTTACGGAGCTTATGTCACAGTACCCATCGGGGCTTAGAGTTAACAGTCTGCTTGCAGCTAAGAATTTTGGACTAGAGCAGGAGCATATTGTTATTGGTAATGGTGCGGCTGAGTTAATTAAGAGTCTTATGGAGAATTCCGGATTTAAGAGAGTTGGATTTATCAGACCTACTTTTGAAGAATATCCTAACAGGTTCCAGTGTGAACATGTTATTTATGATTCCTCAGAGAATGATTTTAGTTATTCGGGACAGGATATTAAGAATTTTTTTGATAATAAGAATATAGATGCTTTAGTGATTATTAATCCGGATAATCCTACCGGTAATTATATTCCTGTTAAGGATTTGATAACTCTTGCTGAATGGACTGAAGACACAGGTGTTTCGTTAATAGTAGATGAGAGTTTTGTTGACTTTGTGGCAATGGATGAGAATGAGGGAGCAGAATCGTATACTCTGTTGAAGGACAAAGTATTAAACAGATTTCATAAGCTATATGTGGTAAAGAGCATTTCTAAATCATACGGAGTACCGGGATTCCGTCTTGGTGTTCTTGCAAGCTCTGATACTGAGATGATTGACAGGATTAAGAAGGATGTCGCTATATGGAATATTAATTCTTATGGAGAATTTTTTATGCAGATTCTTCAGAAATATCAGAAGGACTATGCGGCGGCACTGAAAAGAATTAAAGTTGACAGAGATATTCTTATTAGCGGACTTAAGGAGATTGAAGGACTCAGAGTTTTTCCGTCTCAGGCTAATTATGTAATGTGTGAGGTAACAACAGACAAGTATACAGGAAGAACTCTTGCAGAACGTCTTTTGTCAGAAGATATTTTTATTAAAGACCTTACTGCTAAGATTAATAACGGAAGACAGTATATTAGGCTGGCAGTAAGAGATACAACGGATAACAATTATCTGTTATCTGTTCTCAGAAAATGTATGTAAAGAAGGTATGATGCTTATGGTAAACGAAAAGAATGAACCTGCAATTGATGAATTAACAGGCATATACAACTTCAGAAGCTTTATTACGGAAGCTGAGAAAGTACTTAGCGAAGATGAGAGTGGAGAATACGATATTCTTGTGTGGGACATTGTGCAGTTTAAGGTTATCAATGATTTGTATGGTGTTGAAGCCGGGGACAGACTGCTCAAGGAGATTGCAGATGGATTTATTAGAAAACTTAAGAATAAGGGTGTATACGGAAGGTTGGGAAGTGACAGATTTGTGTGCTGTATCCCTTCAGGTGACTATAATACGGATGATTTGACTAATATATATGAATTCTATGTTAGTGAAAAGGTTGGAATGCATAAGGTATTAATGCAGGGAGGCTGTTTCCATGTTACGGAAAGAGGAATTCCTGTGATTAAGATGTGCGATAGAGCAATACTTGCGCTTAACCGAATTAAAGGTAAATACACAGAGGTTATTTCTGAGTATTCTCTTGATAAGAGAGAGGATGTATTGATGGGACAGAGGTTAGCAGAGGACCTTGAGCGTGGTATTAAGGAGAGACAGTTTAAAGCATATGTTCAGCCAATATATTCTGCAGCAGATAGCAAGGTTTCCAGCGGTGAGGTATTGGTAAGATGGGATCATCCTGAACTTGGATTCCTTCCACCGGGAAGATTTATAGGATTCTTTGAGAAGAATTATCTTATTACAAAATTAGATAAATACGTGTGGGAAGAGGCCTGCCGTATGATTAGAAGAATGATGGACGAGGGCAGAGAAGTTATACCTCTTTCTATCAATGTATCAAGAACGGATTTCCTTTTTGATGATTTATGCGATGTGTTGGTTGGCCTGGTTGAGAAGTATCAGATTGATCCTAAGTATCTTAAGATAGAGATAACAGAGAGTGCATATATAGATAATCCGGACAAGATTGTTGCCATGATGACAAGACTTAAGGAATATGAGTTCGTTGTTGTTATGGATGATTTTGGAACAGGATATTCATCGTTCAATACATTGAGAACACTGCCTTTTGATATTCTTAAGATTGACAAGGGTCTTATCGATGAAATTGACACTTCTAATAAAGCAGGTAATGTTGTTAATTCAGTAATTAAGATGGCAGGATGGCTTGGAATGGATGTAGTTGCAGAGGGTGTTGAGCAGATTAATCAGCTTAATTTCCTTAGACATATGGGATGTAAATACATTCAGGGATATTATTTTTCTAAGCCGCTTCCGGAAGAAGAATTTTTTAAGCTTAGCTACAATGAGGAATCAACTTCAGAAAAGAAAGATTCGGATAACATTAATCTTGACGGAGTGTTTGCTGTTGAAGACCCTGAAGGAAGAGCGTTCCTTGATAAGTTAGTAGGGGCATTATCAATCTATGAGATTCATGATGATGAACTGGAAGTTAAGAGAGTTAACGATGAATACTGTAAGCTCTATGGACTTACACCTTATGAGATATATCAGGGTGTGCTTCATATACTTGATGATAACAGAAGGCATAAGGAGAAGAAGATTCTTAAGAATTGTAAGAAGGCTATGATGCGTTCTGAACCTGTGACTATGCATATGTCTGCTGTTAAGAGTAGCAGGGAAATAATTTATCTTATGATTAAGATATACTATCTTGGTAAGCAGGACGGGATTCCACAGTTCCTTTTGAACACAGTGGATATTACCAAAGAGCAGGTAAAGCGTAATCTTCAGCAGATGTCAGAGATAACGCCTATTTTGAAGAGTCTTTACACAGAGATTTTGAAAATGGATTATACTGATGGAACTATAACTACAGTATGGTGCAATGAAAAGATAGTAACTAAGAAACATGACAATGCATCACTTGATAAGATGCTTGAGGTGTTGGTAAACAGACTTATAGCTCCGGAAGACAGGGAGTTAGCGAGAGAGGTGTTCTCATATGATGCTGTTGCACGCTTCTGGCATTCGGATAATAGGGTGAAGACTGTTAACTTAAGAATGGGTAAAGAGGGAGAACCAAGACCGTGTGAATTTACGCTTATTAAGAATGATGATGATATGTCTCATATAGCGATAACAAGCTGTAGCAGGATATTGGAATAAGTTATGTTTGGTAAAATAATAAATTTTATTAAAAAAGAAATAGTTTTATGTGTGGCGGGTGTACTTGCAATTGCGACGGCTTTTGTGGTACACCCGTCCAAAGCGTATATAGATTACATAGACTTTAAGGTGTTGGCACTGCTTTTTTCTCTTATGCTGGTGGTTGCAGGACTTAAGCAGATGGGCGTGTTTACTGTAATTATAAAAAAGCTTGTTGAGAAGGTTCATACCACAAGAGTAATCGAACTTATCCTTGTGTTTATGCCTTTTTTTGCAGGAATGGTAATTACCAATGATGTAGCGCTTATTACTTTTGTCCCTTTTGCTATTGAGCTGTTGCAGATGATTGGAAGAAGCAGGGACATAATATACATAGTTGTGTTGCAGACAATAGCTGCCAATCTGGGCAGTATGGCCACGCCAATAGGTAATCCTCAGAATATTTTTTTATTTACCACATTTGATATGAATATGGGAGAGTTTCTTGGAACGGTGATGCCTTATGTTATCCTGTCGATGGTTATTCTGGCGGTGTGCGTATGCCTGATTAAGTCAGACAATATTACAATGAGCGTCGATGAAGGTATGAAGGCTGATATCAAGGGAATAAAGCTCGCATTACTCGCAGTTGTATTTGTGGTATGTATAGCCTGCGTTGCAAGAGTTGTTGATTATAGAATAATGCTAGCAGTTGCAGCGGTTGGAATTGCAATAGTGGATATAAGACTTTTTCTAAAGGCAGACTATATTTTGCTTATTACATTTGTTGCTTTTTTCATTATGATAGGAAATATACGGTCAATACCTGAGATTAGCGTGGGACTGTCAGAGATTGTTCAGGGAAGGGAGATTGCAGCAGGGGTTATCAGTAGTCAGTTTATAAGTAATGTTCCGGCAGCAGTGCTGCTTTCAGGATTTACGGATAACGGTCAGGCATTGCTTGCAGGTGTTAATATAGGTGGACTTGGAACAATTATTGCGTCCATGGCAAGTCTGATATCCTTCAGAATATATGGCGGGATGGAAGGCGCAAAGAAGGGCAGATTTATGGGTGTGTTTACGGCACTTAATATTCTGTTTCTGATATTTATGGTTATTTTGGCTGTAATAATTACAGTGGTTTTATAAAGGAGTACTTACAAAATGATACTTAATGTTGAACATTTGACGCATGGATTTGGAGATAGAGCTATTTTTAATGATGTTTCATTCAGATTACTAAAGGGTGAGCACATAGGACTCATTGGTGCCAATGGCGAAGGAAAATCCACATTTATGAATATCGTTACAGGCAAGCTTATGCCTGATGAAGGGAAGGTTGAATGGGCGAAAAATGTGAAGGTCGGATATCTTGACCAGCATACGGTACTTGAATGTGGAATGACTATCGGAGATGTATTAAGGTCAGCCTTTGCCTATCTTTTTGAGCTTGAAGAAAAGATGACCGATATTTTTGAAAAAATGGCGGAAGCAACTCCGGAAGAAATGGAAGTGATGATGGAGGAGTCAGGAACTATTCAGGATATTCTTGCAAATCACGACTTTTATGTTATTGATGCTAAGGTTGAGGAAATTGCCAGAGCATTTGGACTTTTGGAATTAGGACTTGACAAAGATGTAACGGAGCTTTCCGGAGGACAGAGAACCAAGGTATTGCTTGCTAAGTTATTATTGGAAAAGCCTGATATTCTCCTTCTTGATGAGCCCACCAATTATCTTGATGAGAATCACATTGAGTGGCTTAAAAGATATCTGACAGATTATGAAAATGCTTTTATACTCATATCCCATGATATTGAATTTTTGAACAGCGTAATTAATATTATATATCACATGGAGAATAAGGAGCTTAACCGCTACGTAGGAGACTATTATAAGTTTAAGGAAGTGTACGAGGTTAAGAAATCACAGCTTGAGGCTGCCTACAGAAGGCAACAGCAGGAGATGAATGAACTGAAGGATTTTGTTGCTCGTAACAAAGCAAGGGTTGCAACAAGAAATATGGCAATGTCACGTCAGAAGAAGTTGGATAAGATGGAAGTTATTGAACTTGCTAAGGAGAAGCCAAAGCCGGAATTCAATTTTAAAGAGGCAAGAGCTGCTGGAAAAGTTATTTTTGAGACTTCTGACCTTGTTATTGGATATGAGAAGACAAGACCTCTTTCCAAACCTATTAATCTTAGAATGGAAAGAGGAGAAAAAATTGCCATTGTTGGAACGAATGGTATTGGAAAAACTACTTTTCTTAAGAGCGTACTGGGGCTTATTAAGCCACTTGAAGGAAAGGCAGAGCTTGGTGACTATCTGTATAAGGGATACTTTGAACAGGAAATCAAGCCTTCTGACAATACCTGTATACAGGAAATATGGGATACATTTCCATCCTTGACACAGTATGAGGTAAGGTCAGCATTGGCAAAATGCGGACTGACAACGGAACATATTGAAAGTAAGGTAAGAGTATTAAGCGGTGGGGAGCAGGCAAAAGTAAGACTCTGCAAGCTTATTAATGTTGAGACTAATATTCTGTTACTTGATGAGCCTACGAATCACCTGGATGTTGATGCCAAGGAAGAGTTAAAAAGAGCGTTAAAAGCTTACAAGGGTGCGATTTTACTGGTGTGTCATGAACCGGACTTTTATCATGGAATTGTGGATAAAGTGTGGAATTTAGAGGAATACTCTTTACTGAGTTAATATAAGTGTGATACAATAACAGATACGGATAAAATGAAAGGGGTCAGGAAATGTTTAAATACGATAATGGTAAAATACATAACCTGATATTGTATATAATTGATATTGTTAGCGTGACGATAAGTTATATTCTTGCCACGCTTTTTTGGCTTGGTGTTGTTAAGCACTCGGTATACATGGCAAGAGAACGTGTTGTTAATGAAATTGGACTTGTATTTTTTTCATTTCTGATTGTAATATTCCTTTTTAACATGAACAAGGATTTCTTTAAGAGAAGCAGACTTGAAGAATTACTTTATGTTATGAAGATTAATATCATATTCCTTGCGGTTGCATCCTTTATTATGTTTATTGGCGGAAGCAAGAGTATGGTGTCACGAGGTGCATATATATTTGCCGTACTTTTTAACATAATATTTATGTTTGGATTTCATCTTTTGTTCAAGGGATATCTCAAGAATATATATGCCAAGAAGAAGAAGAATACCCAGATGTTCATAATTACCACAGAGGACAGGGCTGAGAAGACGGTTAAGAGACTTCTTGAAAATCCCGACTGGATTAACAGAATTCATGCTGTTGCAGTAATAGATGCCGAGGCTGTTGGAACAACTATATGTGGAGTAAAGGTTGTAGCAGATGCATATTCAATGCTTGAATATGTCCGTAAGGAAGCTATTGATGAGGTGTTTATTGACGTTCCATATCATACAGGACGTTCAACGCGTAAGTATATAATGGAATTTGAAAATATGGGTGTAATGGTTCATCTTAATATTGATAAGCTGGAGGCTTTTGAGGATTTCAATAAATCACTTTCCATGCTTGGAGATATTCCTGTTGTAACCTTTGCCAATAATTTTTACGACGTTAACAAGCTTATGATTAAGAGGCTTATTGATATTGTTGGTTCATTAATAGGAATTGTGCTGATGCTTATTGTAAGTATATTCCTTGCACCTGCAATATTGATAGAGTCCAGAGGACCATTGATTTTTAAGCAGAAGAGAGTCGGTAAGAACGGAAGATATTTTTATGTATACAAGTTCCGTTCAATGTATAAGGATGCAGAAGAGCGAAAGAAAGCTCTTATGGAGAAGAATGAAATGAAGGGTCATATGTTTAAGATGACAGATGACCCGAGAATTACCAAGGTTGGTAAGTTTATCAGAAAAACAAGCTTAGATGAACTTCCACAGTTTATTAATGTGTTCCTTGGGGATATGAGCCTTGTAGGAACAAGACCGCCTACGGTTGATGAGTTTAAGATGTATGAAGGTTATCATAAGAGACGTCTTAGTATGAAACCGGGAATTACAGGCATGTGGCAGGTAAGCGGAAGAAGTAATATAGAAGATTTTGAAGAAGTGGTTAAACTGGATTTGGAGTATATTGATAATTGGAGTATTGGATTGGATTTGAAGATTATTCTTAAGACAGTGGGTGTTATTTTTTTCAGGAAAGGTGCAAAATAATTAGTTAATTAATGGAGGCTTTGACAGATGAGTACTAATGCTAAAGGAGCAGATGATAAGAAAAAATTACGTAAAATATTATTGATTACAGGATTTGCAATAACAGGATTACAGTTGATTGCATCAATTGTACTTATGGTTATTATGGGAGCAATTAAGATTATTCCAAAGGATTATATGATTCTATTGGATGTATTACTGGTGTTGTTTTTCTGTATATTCCTTATAGCCCAGAGATGGATGGTATCGGGTATTATTACCAAAGTGATATCATTACTTATGACCATAGTGATAATTGCGGCCAGTGTATATCTTAACATAACACATGGTGCATTTAAGAAGATGACCAATGTAACATATAAGACTACGAAGGTTAATATGTATGTCCTTAAGGAAAGCTCGGCGGAGGACATTTCTGATGTTAAGGAAGGAACTTTTGGTATTGTAGGCAGTGAAGCTGACCGTAAGAATACGGAAGAAGCAATTGCAGACATTGAGAGCAGACTTGATAAGAAGATTGCCACAAAAGAGTATGAGGATGCATTAGCGCTTGTTAAAGCTCTTTATATCAGAGAGGTTCCTGTAATTATTCTTAATGAGAGTTATGTAGGAATGGTAGAGGCTGAGAAGGAATTTCAGGATTTTAGTGAAAGAGTTAAGACTATAACTTCTTTTGTCAAGCATGAAGAAATTGTAGATAACGATGATAAAGAGGAAGAAGAAGGATATCTTAAGTCAGATGATGTTCTTACTTTGTATATAAGTGGTGTAGACGTTAATGGTGCGCCTACAGAGAATAGAAACAGTGATGTTAATATTATCTGTGTAATGAATTTTAAGACACATCAGATTCTCCTTCTTAATACACCAAGAGATTATTATGTGCCGTTAAGTGTATCTAATGGTGTTCCGGATAAGCTTACACATGCAGGATGTATCGGTGTGGATTGTTCGGTTCAGACCTTGGAAATGTTGTATGGAGTAGATATTGATTATTATTTTAAGATGAATTTTACCGGATTTGTTAATATTATTGACGCACTTGGCGGAGTGGATGTACGTTCAGATTTTGATTTTATTGGAACTCATGGCAAGCATCATTATGTAGTGGGAATTAATCATCTTAATGGTGCACAGGCACTTGGTTTTGCAAGAGAGAGATATGCTTTCCCTACAGGAGATAACCAGCGAGGTAAGAATCAGATGGCAGTAATTAATGCCATGATTAACAAGCTTATTTCTCCGGAATTGCTTAAGAATTACAAGAGTATTATTAATGCAGTATCAGATAGTATGGTTACTGATATGACTATGGATGAGATTGGTAAGATAGTTGATTTACAGCTTAAGAATGGTATTTCATGGGATATTAAGCAGTATGCTGTAACAGGAAAGGGCGACAGCCAGCCAGGTTACACATATGCCAAGCCTAACTATGTAATGATTCCTAATCAGGAGACTGTTGATAAGGCTAAGGGATACCTTGAGGCAATGCATAATAATCAGCTTATTAATGTAGAATAACAGGGGATTAACTATGTATCAGAAGAAACAACATCTTCAGAACTCAATATTGTTGTTTGCAGACATGATATCTATAGTTATCAGTTATGTTGCTGCGAACTGGTTCTGGATTGGATTGATAAAAGGAACCAATATTTTAAAGCTCAGTGAAGGCGTAGGCAGACTGGGTATGGTTTTGGTGTCTTTTGTTATGGTAATTGTTATCTTTAATGGTAACAAGAATTTCATAAAACGAAAGATATATGAAGAATTCTTTTATTGCGCAAAAATCAATATAATTTTTGCTGCAGCATATGCAGTGGTGTTGTTTATCGGGAATATGTTTGACGATGCTTCCCGTGGAGTATATGTATGTACGGTTGTATTCAATGTTCTAATTATGTTTTTCATGCATGTTGTAGTAAGATATTATCTTATCAAGATATACAAGAAGAGCAAGAAGAATACACAGATGTTCGTTATTACTACCGCAGAGAGATCAGCACATATAATGAGCGAGATGAAGAGAAATCTCGAATGGGTTAACAGGATAAGCGGTATGGCAATAATCGACTGTGAAATGGTTGGGAAAGTTATTGACAACGTACCTGTTGCCGCTACGAAAGAGGATGTAGTGGATTATATTAAGGGACAGGTTATCGATGAGGTATTTATTGACATTCCGCATGCAAAAAGCAGAGAATTAACACCGCTTGTTATGGAACTTGAGAATATGGGTGTTACGGTTCACCTTACGGTAGAAGAGCTTGAGAGCTTTAAAGATTTTAATAAATCTCTTTCGACACTGGGAGATATTCCGGTTGTAACTTTTGCCAACAGATTTTATGATGTTAACAAGCTGGCATTGAAGAGAATTATAGATATAGTAGGCTCTCTTGTGGGAATTGTGATTACGCTTATTCTAAGCATATTCATTGCTCCGGCAATACTGATAGAATCAAGAGGACCACTTATATTTAAGCAGAAGAGAGTGGGCAAGAACGGAAGGTTTTTCTATGTATATAAATTCCGCTCAATGTATAAGGATGCAGAAGAACGTAAGAAGGCACTTATGGAAAAGAATGAGATGAAGGGACACATGTTCAAGATGACGGATGACCCGAGAATTACCAAGGTTGGTAAATTTATTCGTAAGACAAGCCTTGATGAGCTTCCACAGTTTTTCAATGTATTAATTGGAGATATGAGTCTTGTGGGAACAAGACCACCTACAGTAGAAGAATTCAAAGAATATGAGGGATATCACAAGCGACGTCTCAGCATGAAGCCGGGAATCACAGGTATGTGGCAGGTAAGCGGAAGAAGCAACATAGAGGACTTCGAAGATGTTGTAAGACTTGATTTGGAGTACATAG
Organism: Butyrivibrio sp.; assembly: GCA_045542375.1. Classification (GTDB taxonomy): domain Bacteria; phylum Bacillota; class Clostridia; order Lachnospirales; family Lachnospiraceae; genus Eshraghiella. Next base: position 11,713 of record JAZQKW010000010.1, on the reverse strand, counting down.
ATAAGTGGAGCATAGGATTGGATTTTAAAATACTCCTTAAGACAGTTGGTGTAATTTTTACCCGCGGAGGAGCAAAGTAAGCAGGTACGTATTATGAAATATGATTATTTAATCGTGGGAGCAGGACTTTTTGGCGCTGTATTTGCCCATGAGGCAACTAAGGCAGGTAAGAAATGCCTTGTTATAGATAAGCGAGACCATATAGCAGGAAATATATATACTGAGGAGATGGAAGGTATTAATGTACATAAGTATGGTGCACATATTTTTCACACCTCAGATAAGAAGATATGGGATTATATTAATCAGTTTACTGAATTTAATAATTATATTAACTCTCCGGTTGCAGTTTATAAGGATGAATTATATAATCTGCCATTCAATATGAATACTTTTTCCAAGATGTGGAATATAAAAACACCTATGGAAGCTATGGCTAAAATTAAGGAGCAGATAGAAAGTCTTAATATTAAGGAACCGGCTAACCTTGAGGAACAGGCATTATCCCTTGTTGGAACAGATGTTTACGAAAAGCTTATAAAAGGTTATACAGAGAAGCAATGGGGTAGAGATTGTAAAGAACTTCCGGCATTCATTATTAAGAGACTGCCGTTAAGATTTACATATGACAATAATTATTTTAATGACAGATATCAGGGTATTCCTATTGGAGGATATACTGAGATTGTCCGTAAGATGTTAGAAGGTAGCGAGGTAATTACAGGAGTGGATTATTTCCAATTTAGAAAGGATAATCCTGACATTGCAGAGACCACTGTGTTTACCGGAATGATAGATGAGTATTTTGATTTCTGTTACGGACATCTTGAGTATAGAACCGTAAGGTTTGAGACAGAGGTGCATGATGTTCATAACTATCAGGGTAATGCAGTTGTTAATTATACGGAGAGAGAAGTACCATGGACAAGAATTATAGAGCATAAGCATTTTGAATACGGTACACAGGAGAAGACAGTAATATCCAGAGAATATTCAACTGAATGGACTCCGGGAATGGAACCATATTATCCGGTTAATAACGATAGAAATGATGCTCTTTTTGCCAGATATAAAGAGCTTGCTGATAGGGAAGCAAATGTTATTTTTGGCGGAAGACTGGGTAACTACAGATATTATGATATGGATAAGGTAATAGAAGCGGCACTTACTGCGGTGGCAACATATATATAATAAAGAGGATGATATATGGATTGTAAAGAGGCTAATAACAAATTAGTGAAATATGGACAACAGCATGTTCTTGAGATTGCGGCAAGGTTAGGTTGTGCTGATGATACTGAATTAATAAAGCAGATAGAGCAGACCGATTTTGAAGTTATTGAACTTGGAAAGAATGCAGCTAAGGAAACGGAAAGAGGAATAATAACTCCTATTGAAGTGATGAGCGTTGATGAAATAGCATCTAAGGAGCAGGAATATTGTGAAGCGGGGACTCGTGCCATCAGAGATGGTAAGGTGGGAGCCGTATTACTTGCCGGTGGAATGGGAACAAGACTGGGTTCGGATATGCCGAAGGGTGTGTACGACATAGGGATTACTAAGGCAGTGTATATTTTTGAATGTCTTGTGAATAACCTTAAAGCCGTTGTTGATGAAACGGGTGCATATATACATCTTTTTGTAATGACCAGTGAAAAAAACAACGACATAACAGTTGACTTTTTCAAAGAACATAATTATTTTGGATATCCTGCAGAATACATACATTTCTTCATGCAGGAAATGGCTCCGGCAACAGATTATGACGGTAAGGTTCTTATGGAAGCAGCTAATAGAATTGCCACATCACCTAATGGAAATGGTGGCTGGTACAGCTCTATCATTAGTGCCGGACTTCACAGGTTAATAGAAAAAGAAGGCATTGAATGGCTTAATGTTTTCGCTGTTGATAATGTTCTTCAGAAAATAGCTGACCCATGTTATGTGGGGGCTACTATTATGAACAATTGTGTATCTGCTTCTAAAGTTATCCGTAAGGTTGACAAGGAAGAAAAGGTGGGTGTGTTGTGCCTTGAGGATGGGCATCCGTCTATTGTTGAATACTACGAACTGACTGAGGAAATGAAGGATGCTGTTAATGAAAAAGGCGAGCTTGCATATAACTATGGTGTAATTCTTAATTATCTTTTTAAGGTAGAGGAACTGGATAAAATAGTTGCGATGAAGCTTCCTCCTCATGTGGTGGAGAAGAAGATTCCGTACATCGATGACGATGGAAATATGATTAACCCTGAGGAGCCTAATGGTCTTAAATATGAGACACTGATTCTTGATATGATTAAGATGCTTGACACGTGTCTTGGGTATGAGGTTGTAAGGGAGAAAGAGTTTGCACCTATCAAGAATAAGGAAGGTGTGGATTCAGTGGACAGCGCAAGAGAATTACTAAAAATTAACGGTGTAGAAATATAACAGTTGAATAATATGTTTTATAAAAATGTTAAGAAAATCTAAAGTTTTCTTAACATTTTTATATTGTACAAGGAAAAAAATGTTCTTATATTTATAATTAAGGAACTTAAAATGTACGGAAAGATTACGAAAGGAAGGAATGTAGGTGATGAAGAAAAAAGTCAGAAATCTATTAATAATGTTGTTAACATTGGTTGTTGTTGCAGGAATCGGAATTACTGTTTTTGTGCGTGTTAACAGGGTTGATACTAAAGCGTTAAGCTACAGTGGAAGCTCATCGTATAAAGCAGGAAAGTATTACAGCAGGTTAGCAAATGTGTCCTTGACGGGTAACCAGAGAACAGACATTGTTAATGTGGCAAAGTCACAAGTAGGTTATCAGGAAGGTAGTTCCAGCTCGCAATTGGCAGGAACATCTTACGGAGGAAAGAATTATACAGAATATGGTCGATGGTATGGATTGCAGGATATGTGGTGTGCCATGTTTGTATCATGGTGTGCTGACACAGCAGGCGTTTCTACATCAATTGTTCCAAAACACTGTTATACCCCTACCGGATTACAGTGGTTTAAGGACAGGGGAAGAGCATATTCTCGTTCCTCAGTTGCAAGTGGAAAGTATACACCTAAGGCAGGAGATATAATTTATTTTAAGTCAAGTCGTAATAATAATTCGACTAATCACGTTGGAATTGTAACTAAGTACAGTAATGGTACAGTGTACACTATTGAGGGAAATACAAGCTCGGCAACTATTTCTACTAATGGCGGTGCGGTATGTGAAAAATCATACTCAATTAGTAATACATATATAGTGTATATCTGTAGTCCGGCGTATAAGAACACTTCAAGTAGCAGCCAGAGTACATCATCATCAACAGAGTGGTTAACAGGTGCAGCTAAGGATATGGTTTTTGACGCTGAGTATTATTCAAATAAATATCCGGATTTGAAGTCAGCATATGGAACAGATAAAACTAAGCTTTTTAGTCATTTCCTTGCATATGGTATTAAGGAAGGTCGTTCAGCTAGTCCTATTTTTGACGTAAAATACTATGTAAATAATAATTCAGACTTGAAAGCTGCATTTGGAACAGATTATGTAGCTGCAGTTAAACATTTTGTTACTAATGGAATTAATGAGGCAAGGGTAACTGCAGAGCCTGTGAACTTCGGAGACAAGTTTCAGGCGAGAATTGGGTATCCCTCAGCAGGGCTTAATTTTTCATTGTCAGACACTAATGTAATTACTTACACTCCGAGCGAAAAACCGGCTCAGATATGGACATTTGAACGTCATCCAAGTGGAGCATACAGAATTATTAATTCTAAGAATGGATACTCACTTGCAGTTGATGGATATAATTCAGAATGCAATGTGCTTATTTCCGAATATAAGGATAGCAGAAAGCAACTTTGGTATATATATGAGAAGAGCGACGGAAGATATGTGTTCCGTTCAATGGCAGCCTCAGGATGCGTTATAGATGTATATGGAGCGGTTAAGGATCCGTTAACTAATGTATGGTCATATAATTATAATGGTTCTACAGCTCAGCAGTTTTCAATAGATAGACTTACAGGACTTAATACAATGAAGCCTGTAGATGTTGGAACAGATTTTTATGCTAAGATTAATGCGTCAGAAGGTATGAATCTGTCGTTGTCAGATACTAATGTAATTATCTATGGTGATAGTAGTGCGGATGCTCAGTTATGGAAATTTGTACGACAGAATGATGGAACATATGAAATAGTTAATAAGAAGACAGGTACCCTTCTTGATACATATTGGGCGCTTGGAACATCAGAGACTAATGTACAGATTTTTCAGGACCATGATAACAGTGCTCAGAGATGGTATATCTACAAGGTAGGAGAACAGTATATGTTCCGCCCGGCATGCTCTAATACATGTGTGCTTAATGTAGAGGACAATGGAACTGCGGCCCTTACCAATGTGGAGACATATGTGTATAATGGGTCAGATGCTCAGTTGTTTAAAATTAATAAACAGAAAGTAGCACCAGATCCTGTAAATCTTGGTGATGAGTTCTACGCTAAGATTACAGCAAGCTCGGGTAAGAATTTATCATTGTCAGGAGATAATGTAATTATCTATGGACCAAGCTCAGCAGCAGCACAGGTATGGAGATTTGCACGTAATAGTGATGGAAGCTATAGAATTATTAATCAGAAAACAGGAAAATGTCTGGATGTAAATGGGGCGAATGGAACTTCCGGAACTAATGTACAGATATATCAGGGAAATGATTCAACAGCTCAGAAATGGTATATTTATCAGAATGGAGATAAATATAGTTTAAGACCTGCATGTTCAGATTCTTGTGTACTTGATATAGCAGATAATAGTTCGGCAGATTTAACTAATGTACAGATATACACAGATAATGGTACAGCAGCTCAGAAATTTACTATCAGTATGGTTGAAGATTATCTTGCTACAGTTGCACCTATAGATATTGGAACAGATTTTTATGCAAGAATAGGTTCTGAGTTAGGAAAGAATCTTTCTCTTTCAGGGGACAATGTAATACTCTATACTCCAAGTGAAAAGCCTGCACAGGTATGGAAATTTGTTCGTCAGTCAGACGGAAGCTATGAGCTTATTAATACTAAGAATAATAAGATTCTTACAGTCGAGGGTAATATTGGTAATTCAGGAACTAATGTAATCATTAGTGAAGATGCTAATGGAAAAGGTCAGAGATGGTTCATATACCTTAAGGAAGGTATGTATATGCTCCGTCCGGCAACAACCTCAAGAAATATATTAAATGTTGAGGGAGCGAGCGGCGTTGATATGGCTAATATTCAGATTAGCAGATATAACGACAGTGCGGCACAGAGATTTTCTATTACTAAAACCGATGCAGTAAGTACAACAAGCTCTAATATGGTAGTATTACGCAATATTATGTATGCAGTAGAGACTGGTGGACAGGTGTATGGAAATCGTGATTACACAGATTTTACCGAAGCCTATACCAATACATCCGAGGAACATGCAATTACTATTGGAGCAGGGCAGTGGTTTGGTACAGAAGCTAAGACATTGTTGAATAAAATTCGCAGTACAGACCCGGCATTATTTGCAAAGCTTGATACAGCAGGAATTGCGTCAGACCTTGACAGCAAGGATTGGAGTACATATAAATTGTCAAAGACATCGGCAAAAGCAAAGTGTATTCAGACAATAATTGGCTCAGAAGTGGGTATTAGATGCCAGGATGAACTTATGGACGAGCAGCTTGCAAAATATATGCAGGAAGCAGCTGCTTTAGGTGTTACTGATGAAGCGGCTCAAATGATGTGTGCTAATATCAGACATCTTGGAGGCCTATCAGCTGTTAAGAGAGTTCTTAATAAGACAACCAAGCCGTATACACTGGATTCCATCTACAATGCAATGCAGACAGATACAGGTAATCAGGTTGGAACATTTAAATCAAGAAATCTTATGGTATATAATTCACTTAAGAAGTATCTCCAGTAAATCATAAAATAATAAGACCATTGTACAGTGAAGTGCAATGGTCTTTATTAATGTGAAAACTATTCATATGATTTATGCTTCTTAGAACGGAACATATCTCTGATTATTGCAGGGTGGAACATAATAATTAGTGGGAATAATTCAAGTCGACCAGCCAACATATCAAATATAAGTACCAGCTTGCTTGGTATTGTAAAGTGACTGAAGTTGGAGGTCGGTCCCACCATTTCAAGTCCCGGACCTATGTTATTAATGGTTGCAAGCACCGAGGTGAAATTAGTAACCAGGTCCTTCCCTTCAAAGGAAATAATCAATACTGAAAAAGCAAAGAGGACTATAAATGTAATAAAGTACACATTGATTGAACGAACCACATTATGCTCAATTGGTTTGCCGTCTAATTTAATTTTCTTAACACTTTTAGGATGTATGTAAGACATACATTCCTTGCCAATTGTTTTGATTAAAACAATTATTCTTGATACCTTTATACCGCCACCGGTACTTCCGGCACAGGCACCTATAAACATCAGCAGAACAAGAATTGTCTTGGAGGTCTGAGGCCATAGGTTAAAGTCTGTTGTTGCATATCCGGTAGTCGTTATAATAGATGCAACCTGGAAGGATGAATCTGTAAGAGCCTTAAAAGCACTTGTTGACATATTAACGGTGTTGAAGAAGATGATTGCGATGGATGCAATGATGATAATAAGATACCATCTGACCTCTTCCATTGCCAAAGCACTTTTAAATTTACGATATAAAATAAAGTAATAAGCATTAAAGTTAATTCCGAACAGAATCATAAATATGGTAACTACCCACTGAATGTACGGAGAGTAGCCTGCAAGACTATCGTTCTTAATTCCAAAACCACCGGTGCCTGCTGAACCAAAGCTTGTCGTAATAGCATCAAATGCAGGCATTTTACCAATAAGTAATAGAATTATCTGTAATATGGTAAGCCCAAAGTATATAAGATAAAGAATTCTCGCAGTATATTTTAGTTTTGGAACCAGTTTGCCAAAAGAAGGTCCCGGGCTTTCTGTTCTCATAATATTAACATTGGAGCCACCACTTAACGGGATTACAGCCATAAGAAATACAAGAACTCCCATGCCACCAATCCAATGTGTAAAACTACGCCAAAACAAAGATGTATGGGATAGGGCTTCTACATTGGTCAATATGCTTGCACCGGTGGTAGTGAAACCTGATACAGTCTCAAACAGAGCATCTGTAAAGGAAGGAATTTCTCTTGTTAGTATAAAAGGCAGACAGCCAAAAATACTTAAGATAATCCAGCTCATTGCAGTAATGACACAGCCTTCCTTAAGGTAAAAGATAGTGTTTTGAGGTTTCTTTAGGGTTATAAAGAATCCGAGCAATAAGCATAACAATGCAACTGCTAAATACCACAATCCGGCATTTTCTTTGTAAATTATTGAAACCAGAGTTGGCAGCAGTAAAAATATGCCTTCTAATTTAATAACATATCCTAATATATATCTTATAATTGAACTATTCATAACCTACACCTTATTTTTTAATAATATCAATAATGTCATTAAAACCTGTGTGAGTCGTCACAATCATTACTGTATCACCCTTCTGTATGCAATCATTACCGGTTGGGATAATAATTGTTCCATTACGGTTGATAAAGCATATTAAAAGATTCTTGCGCAGATTAAGGTCTTTGAACGGAATATCCGTAACCTGAGAATTTTCGCTTATTCTGAACTCTATTGCCTCTGCTCTTGAATCAAATAAATGATACAGGGTCTCGATATTACTTCCCATGGAATCCTTCTTAGCTCGGGCGTATGCAATAATAGCCTCTGAAGTGATGTATCTCGGATATACAACGCTGCCAAGGTCAAGCCCATTAATAACCTCCTTAAAAGAAGAACGGTTGATCTTGGTAACAACCTTTGCGTTACTCACCTTCTTAGCGTATAAAGTGAGAAGAATATTTTCTTCGTCAAGTCCTGTTAATGGCACAAAAGATTCTGCTCTTTCTATGCCTTCCTCAAGCAGGGTTGCTTCGTCTGTACCATCACCGTTAATTATTATAGCTTTAGGTAAAAGTATACTTAGCTGCTCACATTTTTCTCTGTCTTTTTCAATTATTTTAACGGAAATTCCTCGGCTTATAAGCTGGTCTGCAAGATAGTATGTAGACTTGCCACCGCCTATAATCATGGTATTCTTAACACGCCATGTATCAAATCCTATTTTCTTTAAAAAGGTAATTGCTTTATTACCCTGTGCAACAAAAGAAATAATGTCGCCCGCCTTTAAGACAAAGGTACCTGACGGGATGTGTAACTCGCCGTCCCTTTCCACTGCACAGATAAGGACTTCCGAAGATACCTCCTTAAGATTCATAATCGCCATGTTGTCAAGTATGTTGTCAGCAGGTATTTTGAACTTAATAAGTCTCGCCTGTCCGTGAGCAAAAGAGTTAACCTGCAATGCTGTTGGCAGGTAGAGGATTCTTGCAATCTCTCTTGATGCTTCAAGTTCAGGATTGATAATAAAAGTAAGACCTAATTTATCTCTAAGGTAGTTAATATCCTTGGTATAATCCGGGTTGCGTACTCTTGCAATGGCAGCGCAGTCACCTACCTTCTTGGCTACGGTACAGCATAACAAATTGAGTTCATCTGACCCGGTAACAGCAATGAACAGGTCCGTCTTATCAATTCCTGCTTCCTGCTGTACGCTGAAACTTGCACCATTTCCTACTACGCCCATTACATCATATGCTGATGAAAGGGATTGTACTTTTTCTGCGTTCATATCAATTATGGTAACGTCATTTCCTTCTGCACATAATTGTTCAATTAGTGTTGCACCAACTTTTCCACATCCAACGATGATGATGCTCAGTGCCTTCTTTTTATTTTTATTATTAGACATAATGCCACCTCTCTATAACAGATAATATAGCACTAATTATTTATAAATTAAAGATAATATTAACAAAACTTTAACATTAACCTTTTATATTGTAAAATGAAAATGGATTTACGGAGGTATTACCATGTTCAAAATATTAGTGGTTGAAGATGATAAAGAATTGAATAAAACAGTGTGCACATTCCTAAATCACAGTGGATATGAAGCAACAGGGTGTCTGAATGGAGATGACGCGTATGACGCACTTTATGATAATATGTACGACCTTATTATTTCAGATATTATGATGCCGGGAGTAGATGGTTTTGAATTTGTGAAAAGTGTAAGGGAATTAAATGAAGATATTCCGGTTCTGTTTATGACTGCCAGAGACGATATTGCATCCAAGCACAGAGGTTTTCGTATCGGTGAGGACGACTATATGGTTAAACCAATTGACCTTGATGAATTTAATATTCTATATAAATTTTTGAGAAATTTTATCAGGGGGATACGTCACGGGCAGTGCAGGGAAATGGACTTGGGCTTGCTCTTGTAAAGAGGTAAAATAATGAACAATCAGGAAATTTTTAACTACACATACTCGGCAAAAGAGCAGGATGAAATCAGAAAAATAAGAAATAAATACACCAACACTGTTGTAGAAGAGGACAATATGACCAAGCTTCGTCGTCTGGATGAAAGTGTAACATCTAAGGCTACTGTAATATCTTTGGTTATAGGTGTTGTTGGAACACTTATTATGGGCTTTGGAATGAGTCTCATTATGACAGATATCGGTAACGCCCTTGGGACAGCAGGTGCCATGATAGTGGGAATCCTCCTTGGAATAATCGGACTTGGTATTGCAGGTACTGCGTATCCAATATATAATCGTACTGTGAAAAAAGAACGCGAGAAAATAGCCCCTGAGATTATACGACTTACGGATGAATTGATGAAATAGATTTTAGTCCTTGACGAAGTGGTAAGGCGGGTGTACAATCAAGGAAAAAGATTTCAAGGAGAAATTTGTTTGTTAAATTTAATTGTAATGGATAAATAGCAAATTAATATGCGAAGGTTGACTTATGATTCCCACTATGAGTCTGCCCATTTACCTTACAATTAGCTAATATGAGATAATGAGTTATGAACCATTGTACCTTAGTGAATTGAGGTTACAGTGGTTTTTTCTATTTGAATTAAGAAAAGAGGAATAATCCAATGAATATTAACAGACAAATTGAATTTGATAAAATAAAAGAAATGTGGGCTGAATTAGCCGTTACTGACGGAGCGAGACAGGCTATCGGTGAGATTGAGATTAGCTATTCGGAAAGTGAACTTAACAAGAGACTTAAGGATACTACGGACGCGAGAGTGATGATTGAGAAGTTAGGGGCACCGCCGATTCAAAACATTACCGAGATGAGAGATGTTTTAATGATAGCAGAAAAAGGAGACTGTCTTACACCGTATCAGTTAGAAAGAGTGGAGAAATGCCTTGTCTCCATTAAAAGATTAAAAGAATATCTTGAAAGAGGAAAGGTATATGAGATTTCATTGGCGTTTTATTGTGAAAATCTTGGAGAATATTCAGAACTCTGTGAAGAAATAAGAAGCAAAATAAGAGGCGAGAAGGTGGACGATTACGCCTCTAAGGAATTGCTTCAGATACGCAGGGAAATAACTGAATGTGAAGAATCAATGCGCCAGAGCGCAGAAAGAATTCTTCGTGGCAATAAAGAATGTATGTCAGATAACTTTTGTACTTTAAGAAATGGAAGAATATGTGTACCGGTTAAGAAAGAGTACAGACAGAAGATAGCAGGAACCGTAATAGACAAATCTTCTACAGGAAGCACTTTTTTCATTGAGCCTGCAGGAGCAGCAAAATACTACGAGAAATTACAGCTTCTTAAGATTGACGAGGAAAACGAAGTATATAGAATTTTGTATATGCTTACAGCTTTGGTTCTTTCAGAAGCACCTTATTTATATGAGAATTTGAAAATGATAGAAAAACTTGATTTTATCTTTTCAAAAGGAAAACTCAGTATTGATATGGAAGGAATTGAGCCTGTTATTAATACGGAACGCAGAATAAAACTGGATTCAGCAAGACATCCATTAATGGAAAGGTCTGTAGCTGTACCTTTACAGTTTGAACTTGGAGGAGACCTTAGAGGCATCGTAATTACCGGACCAAATACCGGCGGTAAAACAATTGCAATTAAAACAGTTATGCTTAATTCAATGATGGCGCAGTATGGATTACATGTGACCTGTGAAAAGGCAGATATATGCATGAATAGTTCATATTTGTGCGACATTGGTGATGGACAAAATATGTCAGAAAATCTGTCAACTTTTTCTGCACATATATCCAATGTGCTTGAAATTTTAAAGGAAACGGATGAGAACAGCTTAGTTATTATGGATGAGCTTGGCTCAGGAACGGACCCTGCCGAAGGAATGGGAATAGCAATTGCCATATTAGAAGAATTAAGAAAAAGTAAAGCAAATTTCTTAGTAACAACCCACTATCCGGAGGTTAAGGATTATGCGAGAGACACGGAGGGAATTGTTAATGCAAGAATGACCTTTGACAGAGATACCCTTAGTCCTACTTACCAGATGATAATAGGAGAAGCGGGAGAAAGTTGTGCTTTTTATATTGCAGACAGACTTGGAATGCCAAATGAAATGTTGCGTGTTGCAATAAAAGCTGCATATGGTGAAAAAGCAGTATCGGATTATGAGTTCCAGAAGGCGGACAGTACCATTGAGAAAAATAAGGGTACAAGAATTACCAAAACAAAAGCACCGAAGAAGAATGCTGACCTTAGTGTAAAA
>JAZQKW010000009.1:0-4314 GCA_045542375.1 Butyrivibrio sp. | reverse complement strand
TGATAAAGAAAGATGCGGATTTGTTCTCGGTGAAGGTGCAGGAATTCTTGTGCTGGAGGAACTTGAGCATGCTCTTAAGAGAAATGCTAAAATATATGCTGAGGTTGTGGGATATGCATCTAACTGTGATGCTCATCATATTACTGCACCCCTTGAAGATGGAAGCGGTGCATCCAGATGTATGAAACTTGCAATGAAGGATGCAGGTATTGAACCTGAGAGCATAGGATATATTAATGCTCACGGAACTTCTACACCTATGAATGATAAGGTGGAAACACTGGCAGTTAAGAATGCATTTGGTGAAGCGGCATCTAAGGTGATGATGAGTTCTACCAAGTCAATGACGGGACATTTACTTGGGGCAAGTGGAGCGATTGAAGCAATTATTACCACCCTTGCAGTAAAAGAAGGATATATTCCTGCAACAATCAATTATAAGGTACAGGATGAATTATGTGACCTTGATATTGTTGCTAATGAAGGAAGAAATTGCCAGGTAGAATATGCAATGTCTAATTCGTTAGGATTTGGTGGACATAATGCCAGTCTGATAATAAAAAAATACTAAAAATTATATGGCTCTGCAATAAATGCAGAGCCATTTTTCTTGAAATATATTAAGATTTATAATAGAATTAAAATATATGTGTAAAATTGGAGTAATTGTATGAAAAAATCTGTTATAGGTATTTTAATAATGAGCTGCCTTGTTGCTGCGGTTGTTTTTGCAATATGTCTAAAAAAGAATAAAAACGGGAATACTTCCGGTACGACATTTGTTACTACAGATAATAGTGAGGAACAACATACAGAACAGGGTGAATATATAAGAATTGATGCTGTTGATGGAAGTTATCATATTGGAACACGCATGTTATTAAAGTTTACTGCGAGTTCAGATGAACTGGCTGAAGGTGTTGTGTGGAAGACTTCTGACAGTAATATAGTAACTGTAAGCAATAGTGGAGAGGCTGAGGTCGTAGGTGAAGGTACTGCCATAATTACTATTACAAGTGGTATATATTCGGATTCAATGGTTGTTCAGGGAATAACAGTTGATAAGGAAACGGAAGTTTTTGAAACTGATGCACCTGAACGTCCAACAGAGACTGATACGGACAGCCCGTCAGCCGTACCAACAGAACCTCCATCAGAGCGACCTGTTGACAGACCGACGGAACCGGTTACACAGAAGCCGACTATTAAACCAACGGAACCCGTAACAGAAAGACCAACAGTTAAGCCAACGGAACCTGTAACAGAGAAACCAACGGAACCTGTAACAGAGAAACCGACAGAGCCGGTGACGGAGAAACCGACAGTTAAGCCAACAGAACCAACAACAGCTAAACCTGATTATAAAATTCTGTTGCTTGAAACACTTCCTGCAATAGGATATACCAGACACCTCGAAACAGTGTATCTTTACAAGGAAGATGGTAATTATCTGGGCGAGGTAATTGTTAATGACGATTCTGTGCAGATATATGTGCAGACAAGAACTACAGGATTTGATGCTGCGCTTAAGGAACTTTTAAAAGTAGTACTTCCAAAAGAATTTAACAGTGTTTTTGCTGCATTTGTACAGTCAGATACTAACAAAACAATAGTTGCGGAGGGTCATACAATAAGAATTAGGCCTTCGGAGGACGAAAATCACGCACAATTAATAATTTCGTATTAATTTTGTATTCGTAATTTAACAATACCTATGGTATAATACTATAAATAATTTTGTTTATTAATAGGAGAAAGGCAATGATTAATAAAAGAAAAGTTCGTCTCATGGCCAGAACAGCAATGTATCTTAAGCATGAAGGCGTAGAAGATCTGCCTAAAGCTAAATATTATAAAAGCGACTATGTGGGACTTTATATGTGGCTTACAGCAATAGCGGTAACAGTAGCATATTTCCTTATATTGTTCCTGATAGCATGTTATAATTTTGAGTATATAATCAATCATCTTACAAGTATTAATTATACATTAATGGTTGTAATGCTGATTATGTTGTATATACTGATGATGTCTGTGTTTCTGGTGATTGGGTATTTTGTGTATTCACGAAGGTATGCTCACGCAGAGAATGGGATTAAGGTATATCAGAACAGACTTAAGAAGATATTCCAGCTCAATAAAGCGGACAGAAAGAAGAATTAACTTTTTATGCGGAGGAATCAGAGTTGATAACAGCATTGTTGGTATTTAAAGAAAAACTTATGTCATTTTATGCCAAGGCAGGTATATATATTAATTATGTAATGAAATTCGTAATGGCATTTTTGGCATTCTTACTTATAGGAAAATTTATAGGAACTAATGAATTACTGGCGAGCCCGATAATATGTTTTGCGGCTGGTCTTCTTTGCGCGTTTGTTCCGATTAATGCTACTGTGCTGTGTGCAACACTGCTTACAATAATACATTTATTTGGAATGTCGATAGAGTTGGCACTTGTTGCTACAATAGTAATGCTAATTGTATATTTGTTATATTTCAGATTTGCACCTAAGACAGGTTTCCTCATGATAATTACACCATTACTGTTTTGTATTAAATTGCCATATGTTGTTCCGGTGATTGCAGCTTTAACGGTAGGGATTACAGGTATTATTCCTGTTATATGTGGTACATTCATATACTATCTTATTAATTTTGCTAATCACTATTCTACCGCAATATCAACACTGGATGCGGATAATGCGTTACAGAATATAACCTTTATTTTTAACAATGTACTTAATAACAAGGAACTGATTATAATTGTTATTGCTTTTGCCATTACAATTATGATGATATATATGATTAGAAGAATGTCCGTTAATTATTCATGGATTATTGGAATTATTGCCGGATGTGTAACAGATGCGATTGTAGTTATAGTATCTTTTTCGCTGCTTATGGTGGATTTCAGTGTTGGTGGTCTTATAGGAGGTACACTCGCAGCAATTCTTACAGGTATGATAATGCATCTGTTTGTATTTTCAGTGGACTATTCTACAACTGAATACGTTCAGTTTGAAGATAATGACTATTACTATTATGTTAAGGCAGTGCCTAAGGTATCTGTCAGTGGACGAAATGTAACGATTAAGAAGATTAATTCTTTACAGGAAGATAAGGGATTTATTCATACAGAGAGTTATGAAGATGAGATGAATGAGGGAGAAGAACAAGAATAAAGCAGATTGGAAGTGAACATATGAGTGCTATAAGTAATTTCATAGAAGAATATATATCCAATGTATACATTCCTAAATCATTAAGAGTGGCTAATATATTTGAAATAATAATAATTGCAGTATGCTTGTACGAATTGATTGTATGGGTTAAGACAACAAGAGCCTATACATTATTAAAGGGTATTATTGTTATTCTTGTTTTTTTACTTATTGCCAATATCTTTGAATTTACTTCTATCTTGTGGATTGCAGGTAAGATATTCAGTATAGCAATTATAGCGTTGGTTATTATATTCCAGCCGGAACTTCGTAAAGGGCTTGAACAGATAGGGCAGAAGAAATATTTTCAGAAGCTGCTACCGTTTGGGGATAAGAAGGATAAGGGTGAGAGATATAGTGACAATACAGTAACAGAGCTTGTTAAGGCCTGTTATGAACTGGGAAGGAACAAGACAGGTGCGCTTATAGTTATTGAACAGGATAATATACTTTCCGACTATGAGAAAACTGGAATTCCTATTGATGCCCTTGTGTCAAGCCAGTTACTTATTAACATATTTGAACATAACACTCCGTTACACGACGGAGCTATTATTGTTAGAGGAGACAGGATTGTATCAGCAACCTGTTATTTGCCGTTATCGGGTAACATGCACATAAGCAAGGAACTTGGAACAAGGCATAGAGCAGCATTGGGAATATCTGAGGTATCAGATTCACTTACAATAGTGGTATCTGAGGAAACGGGAAATGTATCCATTGCAATAGCTGGAGAGATTATCAGAGCAGTAGATGCGGATTATCTTAAAAAGAAACTCGTATTCATTCAGAAAAAGTCCATAGATGTCAAGAGATACAAATTATGGAAGAAGGGAGCTGAGGAAGGTGAAAAGCATCAAAGCAGCGAAAATTAAGGATTTGATTCTTCATAATATCTGGCTTAAGATTCTTTCTGTAGTACTTGCTGTGTTCATCTGGATTATAATCGTCAATGTCGATAATCCGAGCAGAACCAGAACAATATCAGGGATAGATGTTATTTTACTTAACGAGAATAGTCTTACGGAAAAAGGCTATACCTACGCGGTACAGTCAGGGTCCACGATAAGCATAACTGTTAAAGCCCCTC
>JAZQKW010000008.1:0-13355 GCA_045542375.1 Butyrivibrio sp. | reverse complement strand
GTTGCTCTACTCTGCTTAATCATGCCTTAAGATTAAACTCATCAAAGCTTGATGTATTTTCTGACGTAGATGAAAAATTAGCCAACCGAATTATTAATACATTAACAGACGGAAACATCTACTCTTTTACAGAGCTATGTGATGCTCTCAAAACCAAAAATTACACATACACCAGAATCAGCAGGGTTCTTACGCACATTTTACTTAATATCAGACCGGAAGATATTACAATACCTCAGTATGCAAGAATTCTTGCTTGTAATGAAACAGGAAGAAAATTTATACGAGAAGCTAAAAAAACTTCCTTGCTTCCATTTTTAAATGACGCTTCTGATGCAAAAAATGTCCTCTCCGAAGCTGCCAAAAGCATGCTCGAAAAGGACATATACGCATCTGATATATACAGACTTATTGTAAAGGAAACATTCGGTACAGTAATTACCGATGAATTCCGTCACAGGCCTGAACTAATTTAGTTCTTGAAACTATGAATTGGCGCCGGTATTCTTCCGCCTCTGTTAACAAATCTTGAACAGTCAAAGTTATTAACAGGCATTACCGGTGCATAACCAAGTAATCCACCAAATTCTACAACATCTCCCGCTTTCTTGCCATATGCAGGAATAATTCTAACTGCTGTTGTCTTCTGGTTAATCATTCCGATTGCTGCTTCATCTGCAATAATACCCGAAATCGTCTCAGCACTGGTATCTCCAGGAATTGCAATCATATCAAGACCTACTGAACATACACAGGTCATAGCTTCTAATTTTTCAATAGTTAATGAACCTTCTTTTACAGCGTCAATCATTCCCTGGTCTTCACTTACCGGAATAAATGCACCACTTAATCCACCTACATATGATGATGCCATTACGCCACCCTTCTTAACCTGGTCATTAAGTAATGCAAGAGCTGCAGTTGTACCCGGAGCGCCGGTTCTCTGAAGACCGATTTCTTCAAGTATCTCTGCTACAGAGTCACCCACTGCAGGAGTTGGTGCAAGTGAAAGGTCGATAATTCCAAAAGGAATTCCAAGTCTCTTAGATGCTTCCTGAGCTACTAACTGACCCACTCTTGTAATCTTAAAGGCAGTCTTCTTAATTGTCTCACAAAGTACTTCAAAATTAGCCTCTCTAATCTTAGAAAGTGCATATTTTACAACACCGGGACCACTGACACCTACATTGATGATGGCATCTGCTTCTGAAACACCATGGAAAGCACCTGCCATAAACGGATTATCATCAGGCGCATTACAAAGTGCTACAAACTTAGCACATCCAAAAGAATCTCTTTCCTTAGTGAGTTCTGCAGTCTCCTTAATAATATCACCCAAAAGACGAACTGCATCCATATTAATTCCTGTCTTGGTTGAACCTACATTAACTGAGCTGCATATAAGTTCTGTTTCTGCAAGTGCCTTAGGAATTGAGCGGATAAGAAGCTCATCGCTCTTAGTCATTCCCTTGCTTACAACAGCTGAGTAACCGCCGATAAAGTTAACTCCTACTTCGTGAGCTGCTTTATCAAGAACTTTGGCTATTTCCACATAATCATCAGGAGTCTTGCAGGCAGCCTGACCTACCATTGCAATTGGTGTAATGGAAATTCTCTTATTAACGATAGGAATACCAAATTCCTTTTCAATTTCACATCCTGTTTTTACAAGGTCTTTTGCAAGAGTTGTAATCTTATTGTAGATATTATTCTTAACAGTTTCAAGATTGCTGTCGGCACAATCAAGAAGGCTGATACCCATTGTTATGGTTCTTACGTCAAGATTCTCCTGCTCTATCATTTTGTTGGTTTCATTTACTTCATATATGTTAATCATGTCGTAATTCCTCTCAAAATTAGATTCTGTGCATTTTATCAAAGATTTCTTCACGCTGACACTTAATTACAACACCGATTTCCTCGCCAATCTTATCAAGGTCAGTAATAACATCTGAAAGGTCTTTTGATGCATTCTTAGCATCTACAACCATCATCATGTTAAAGAATTCAGATACGATAGTCTGAGAAATATCAAGAATATTGATGCAATTCTCTGCAAGATATGTACATACCTTAGCAATAATACCTACTGTATCTTTTCCAACTACTGTAATAACTACTTTGTTCATTTTCCAATGTCTCCTTTTTAAAAAATAACAATATCTGACGGTGCATTTCTGTCAGCCACTCTTATGTTAAAATCTCTGGCCTTATATGAATTGTCACCTAAATCAATTTCCATTCTGACAGTCTCAAATGCCAGTTCCGGAAAATTATTTTCTTTACTTAAATGTGATAAAAACACATTCTCTGTCCTCTCATTTAACAGTTGTCCCAGCAACCTTCCGCAATCTTCATTGGACAGATGCCCTCTGTGCCCCAGAATTCTCTGTTTAAGTACATAGGGATACGGACCTGCCATTAACATATTGATATCATGGTTAGATTCAATAAATATAGTATCAAGTCCGCTAAATTTAGAAATTATATCATCTGTATACACACCAAGGTCAGTAATTATTCCAGCCTTGCTGTTTCCTGAAGAAAATGTATAAGCTACCGGCTCTGCCGCATCATGAGAAATGGAAGTGGTGTCCACTTCAATATCTCCTATAAAAAATGACGTTCCGGCTGTAATTGTATTAAAAATATTCTCAGGCATTTTACCAAGCTTGGAATAACCGGAAACCGCATTAATTGTACCCCATGTACCATATACAGGTATTGCCCTGTGTCTCTCAAGGACGCCAAGTCCACCTATATGGTCATCATGTTCATGGGTTATTAGAATTGCATCTATATCTTCCGCCTTAAGTTCAAGTCTGTCAAGACCTTCAAGAACTTTTTTCTTGCTTATGCCATCGTCAATCAGAATATGTGTTGTGTCAGTCCCCACATAAATGCAATTTCCACTACTTCCGCTTGCAATACTCATCATTCGCATAAGTCATTATTCCTTTCCTATTGCCAATAAAGAGAAATTGTTGCGCCATCATACAACGGTGTCGTAAATTCAGCAGTATTGCCATCTACCTGCATAATAAGTTTACTTCCACCCATCTTGCTCATATCAAACGGGTACACATCCAGAATGTCTACAAAAATATATGCGTTCTTCCCCTTTAATTCAACAAGTGTACCATTAACCGTAACCCTCATTACAGATGTGCCTGTTGTCACAGGTACAGGTGTAACCACTTCCGGTGATGCTTCCACAGGAGTCTCTACTGTCTCCTGCTTCTTAACTACAGTATCTTCTGCTGTTTCTTCATAATCATTTCCTGAATAAAGATATGATTCTGTGTATTGCACATTGAAGTTGGCATATACCTTAGTGTTCTCATCTGCCTTAGCGTTGTTAACAGTAATAATTTTATCGTCAACCGTTATATCCATAAAGGCAAATAACTGTTTTACAGAGTAAAAATCTTCCATGGTAATAACATCACCATCACGAATAATATATGTACCGGTCTCAATATTTCCGTTAACATATGCATATCTCGGACAGGTTATGTTCATACCATTAACAACAAAGGATACCGAAGAATTGAATTCCATCAATTCATCTAATCTCATAGATACTTCTTTTCCAACTGTTGACTCTTCTATATCTATAAAATCATTCTTCATAATCTCGGCATTAAGAGTTGTCTCCTTGCCATTCTTAAATATCTTGGCAGGTTCTCCGGATTCACCTCTCACCATTCTTGCAACACCGTTAAGCGTATAATTAACACTTGGACCACGTCGTGGGAACAACTTTTCATTAGGATATCCTGCCTGCATAACGGCATCAATTACTGTTAATTTGTTATTATCATATAATTTAATCTTGTCACCATTAACGGTTACAGATATAAAATTATTCTTCTGATTGTAATAATTGATACATATACCAATTGGTGTAACATAAAGAGAATCTTTCTTAAGGTTATCTATTGCAAATTCTACATCCTCAAGGACTTCCTTGCCCCTTAACGCAACTCTGGCTTCCGGTAGCGAAAGTTCTTTAGCAAGAAGACTGGCAAATCCCGGAATCTTGCCGCCACCACCTACGATAAACACAGCGCTTACTGCCCTTCCACCGTTAAGTTCCTTAATCTTATCAGCAACATCTACTGCAATCTTAGTAACAACATCCTTAGCAAGCTCATTAATCTCTTCAGGCATTACGCTTAACTTAGTACCCATAATGTCCTTAAAAGATACTTTCTTCTTCTTGCCTGCACCAAGCTTAATCTTCTCTGCAGTTGCAAAATCCACAAGATAATGCTTGGCAATTGTTTCAGAAATCTCATCACCTGCACATGGAATCATTCCGTACGCTATAATGCTTCCATCCTTGGTAATACAGATATCGGATGTACCTGCACCAACATCCACCAAAGCAATATTAAGAAGTCTGTAATGAGACGGTATTGCAACATTCATGGCTGCAATAGGCTCCAACGTCAGGTTAGCGACCTCAAGTCCTGCCATCTCTACAGCTGAATATAGTCCATCAACAACCTCTTCCGGAAGAAATGTAGCCAAAAGATTAACTCCGATATTGGTACCCTTATGTCCTTCAAGGTTGGATATTTCATAATCATTAAGAAAATACTTAACAGGCGTATAACCTACACAGTAGTAATTCTCCTTACTGTCTTCTTCTGTAAGCTTCCTGTGTGCAAGATCAACTGCCGCAAGTTCAAGCGAATATATATCCTCACTTGTAATCTTAACTTCTGAATCCATAGGCACAGTTGTACTAACCGTTATGGTTCTTAAAACACGACCCGCAGCGGCTATACATACACTACTAAGCTTACGGTTAATCTTATCCTCAAGCTTAGTCTTAATTGTCTTAATCTCTTCAGCAACGACATTAATATCATGAATCTGACCATCCATCATTGCTCTTGTTGTGTGTTCTATAACTTCCATTGCCACAACATGGAAACCATATGCATCCATATATCCAATGGTTCCTACAAGGCTTCTTGTACCAATGTCAAGTCCGAACACAAACTGATCCGGGCATTTAATTCCTTCTGACATATTATCCTCCGTATCATAATTAACTATGTCGATTATATCACAGTGTTCTATATTCTGCCAGTTTATTTTCTAACTGGGCTCTGGTATACGCAAGACTTATACCTGTGTCAATAATATAGGCTGAATGCTGTCTGTATTCTGAATCCTTAAGCTGGGCATTCAATATACTGTCCGTCTTTTCATCAGAATAAGCTCTTGTCTCTTTAAGTCTTATCCTTCTTACATCCTCATCTGCGTATACATACCAGATTTCTTCACATATTTCCTCATAATTATCTTCTATAAGTAGCGCCGCCTCCAGGAAAAAGAACTCCTTCCCTTCTTCTCCCGCTTTCTTTATAAGATTAAGAATCTTATTTTTAACTGCGGGATGAACGGCTTCTTCCCATTGCTTTCTAATTGCACTGTCAGAAAAAATAATTTGCCCAACATGTGCAGCATTAATATTACCATTTTCAAGGTATGCATCCCTGCCAAAAAGAGAATATGCTGTATCTGTAAGTACACTGCCTTTTTTCATTAAAGATTTGGCAACATCATCTGCCATAACAGTTTCGCAGTTGCACATTTCCTTTAAAAAATTTAAAACAGTGGATTTTCCGGCGCCTACACCGCCTGTAACACCTATAATTTTCATATTATTTTGCCTCATACCAATTGTTGCCGGTGTGTACATCAGTCATAAGTGGAACCTTTAATTCCGCTGCATTTTGCATTTCTTCTGCAAGAATCTTAACAACTATTTCCTGTTCTTCCTTCACCGCTTCTATAAGAAGCTCATCATGTACCTGAAGAATAATTCTTGACTTAAGTCCCTCGTTATTAAGTCTGTTGTACACATTAATCATTGCAATTTTCATTATATCGGCAGCAGTGCCCTGAAGAGGCGAATTCATTGCAATTCTCTCTCCAAACTGTCTTTGCATAAAATTACCTGACGAAAGCTCCGGAACCGGTCTTCTTCTTCCATACAAGGTCTCTGCATATCCTTTTTCCTTAGCATCACTTATAAGTCCGTCAAGATATGATTTAAGCGAAGGATATGTCTTAAAATATTCATCAATATAAGCCTTAGCTTCCTTAGGCGTAATACTCAAATCTCTGCTTAAGCCAAAAGAACTTATGCCATATACAATACCGAAATTAACTGCTTTGGCATTACTTCTCTGAGTAGAGGTTACTTCATCAAAAGGAACCTTAAACACCTTGGAAGCAGTTATTCTGTGAATATCACTGTCTTCATTGTAAGCATCAATCAAGGTTCTGTCACCCGACATATGCGCGAGAAGTCTTAATTCAATCTGTGAGTAATCCGCATCAACAAATACATGTCCTTCTTTTGGAATAAATACCTTTCTGATAAGACGTCCAAGTTCCATTCTGATAGGAATATTCTGCAAATTAGGCTCTGTACTGCTTATTCTGCCTGTTGCAGTTATTGTCTGATTAAAAGTACCATGTATTCTGCCATCTTCACCAATATACTGGGCAAGACCATCTGCATAGGTAGATTTTAGTTTTGCAAGGGTTCTGTATTCCAAAATATTACTTACAATCGGATACTCTCCTGCAAGCTTTTCAAGAATATCAGCAGAAGTTGAATAACCGGTCTTAGTCTTTTTCCCACTTGGCAGTCCTAATTTATCAAAAAGAATCTCTCCAAGCTGTTTTGGCGAATTAATATTAAATTGTTCTCCCGCCATTTCATAAATCAATGTCTCAAGTTCACTGATTCTGTCAGTAAGATTGTCACCATATTCTTTAAGTTCTTCCCTGTTAACCCTTATTCCTTCTCTTTCCATACTTCTGAGCACATAGAGAACAGGCAATTCAATATCAAGATATACTTTTTCCATATTAGCTTTTCTAAGACTGTCATAGCAGCTTTCAAAAGCATACCTTGCTGTATATGCTTCATAACCATATGCTTTTGCCAAAAGCTCTACATTATCACAGGAAAGTTCTGATATAGTCTTCTTTCCGATAATATCTTTTATACCCATAAGCGAAGCGTTAAGATATTCAGAAGCAATATCTTCATAATTGTATTCTGATTTCAAAGGATTGATAAGGTATGACATTAACCCCAGGTCATGTATCTTATCACAATATTCATAAGACAGATAATCTGTCTGTGGTTTTAAATTGATTGTATATACCTCTGCTCCGGCTGCTAAGTCATGAAGCTTATCCTTAAGAAAATCCGAAGTGATAAGTCCCTCGCATGATATATACACAACTTCTTTATCCTTATATGCAAGAGAAACTCCATAAAGTCTGTTGTCTTCTCTTACTGTTGCCACACCAGCTTTTCCTGATTCAATGCATTCCCCAATTATATTATCAACTTCAAAATAATCATTAATTATTCTGAAATTCTCAATAATCTCTTTATTCTCAACCTCAGCAACCTCAAAATATTTAAGCAGGGATTTCAGTTCATACCTCTTAAACATATCGTATGCTTCCTTAGTAAACATATTAACAATCTGAGCCCTGTCCATATCAAAATCAACAGGCGCATTAATCTCTATAGTTGCCAGTTGCTTACTGAGTACTGCCATATCGTAATGCTCCTTGAGATTGTTACGAGCCTTAGGTGGCGTAACCTCATCGATATGATTATAAGCATTCTCAATGGAATGAAATCGGGTAATAATAGCAGTTGCCGTCTTCTCTCCAATTCCCGGAACTCCCGGAATATTGTCCGACGTATCACCCATCAATCCCTTCAAATCAATAAATTCCTCAGGTGTTGTTCCATATTTTGCAACAACATCCGAAGGATAATAATTCTCAATTTCTGTCTTACCTTTAATAGTCTTAGGAAGTCTTATTTTGATATTATTATCAGCAAGCTGCAGTAAATCTCTGTCTCCCGACATAATTACAACATTGTTGCCTTCCGCCTGCTCTCGCTTAGCCAAGGTTCCAAGAATATCATCTGCCTCATATCCTTCAAGAGTAATAACCGGAATATTCATTGCACTAAGAATTTCCTTAATAATCGGAACCTGCTCTCTAAGCTCTTCCGGCATAGGTTTTCTTGTTCCTTTATACACATCATACATCTTATGTCTGAATGTAGGTGCTTTAATGTCAAATGCTACGGCAACCGCATCCGTATGCTCGTCCTCTATTGCCTTAAGCATTATATTAATAAAACCATATATCGCATTGGTATGGATACCTTCATGATTAGTAAGTATAGGGATGCCATAATATGCTCTGTTCAAAATACTGTGTCCATCTATTAATAATAAATTACTCATTTCATTCACTCCTAAATGATATAAAAAATCGAAAAAATTGCAGCCCCGGCAATTGCGGTATACGCACTAATCTTTATAAGATTATATAAAGAAACCATGCTGTAATGTCTGTCAGCTCTGTTACGAAGTTTCTTAAGTCTGTTATTAAGTCTACCTATAAGATTCATGGATTTCTTGGCATCATCATCCTTAAGACCATATTCCAACACAAAGTAAATTTCCAGTTCATCGTAACAGTCCTTGCACTTTTCCACATGTCTTACAACATCTATAAGACAGTCGTCCGATACTCTGTTGCTTATTATATCCGGTATTTTTTTCTGAAATTCTCTGCAATTCATCAATTAAATCACCTCTGAATATATTGAATCTATCACATAAAGCCCCCTTTTTCAGGGGGCTTTAACAATCTACAATATTACTTGTCAATTGGTGCGTATGGATCAAAATTATTGTTATCTACGGTTGCATTAGGATTATAATAACCCTGTTCGGCAACTTCATCTGTTGACGCACTATCATTAGCAAACGGAGTATAGAACTTAGGTCCCGTCTGTGTTGTCTGCGCTGTCTGTGTTGTATCCGTGCTCTGTGGATGCGCACTTGCCGGATTATAGTATCTTGACCCACCATATGTATTATTAGAATCAGTATTATTATATGCATCCTGCGAATACATATCTTCCTGATGGTTCATTCTTCTGTATTCCTTAGCCTTAACAATGTAAGCGCGTGGCGCTGTTGCAATTCCTGCAATAAGACAAAGTGTACCAAATATAAATATTGCAGCCATAATTAACTGGCGTGTTGTAATCTTTTGAAAATAATCGCCATACTTACCGAAATCAATCTTCTGTTTAATTGCCATTTTAGTAAATAAAGCTACATATGGTAATGACCCCAATGAAACGAAAAGCCCTGCAAGGGACGCAAATCCTTTCATTCTCTGTGCTGACGTATTAGCAAATAACGCAATAGACATAATGATATACGCAAGCGGTACTAAAATAAGGTATGCCATTGTAAAATATATCACAAGCTTTGATTCAGTTTCAAGCCAGCTCATATATGGGCTCTTAACAATGTCAATAACCTTAACCAACAACATAACATGTGTAACCACCAAGATTACAGTCCCTACAAGTACACCCCAGTGACATTTCAAAAACATTGAAACTGCCATTATAAGCAAAGCTACAGCATTACCTATAATCATCGCCTTCTTAGCATCATCAAAAGTGCTAAACTTAGTTCCGATAGCTACATCCATAAATACATATGTTGCAATAAGTGCTACTAACTGAATTAAAAATAATACCCCAGCCTTCTTGTACTTACTTTCAACGTACATAACCAAACCCTTCTTTCCTATTTT
This sequence comes from Butyrivibrio sp., assembly GCA_045542375.1. GTDB lineage: Bacteria > Bacillota > Clostridia > Lachnospirales > Lachnospiraceae > Eshraghiella. Next base: position 3,665 of record JAZQKW010000008.1, on the reverse strand, counting down.
TAAAAAAACCGGAATACAATCCGTACTCCGGTTATAGTGCAGGTGGCGGGACTTGAACCCGCACGAAGTCACCCCCGGCAGATTTTGAGTCTGCTGCGTCTGCCATTCCGCCACACCTGCGAACTCATTAATAATACCACATATCACTCATTAAATCAAGAAAAAAATATAGACCATTGAATAATGGTCCATATCCTCTGTTGTGGTAAATACTCTGCATATTTAAAAATATTTCTTAATGCCCCATAAGTTATTTTTTTTCAAATACAGGTATTCGTTGTACGCTTTTTCCAGTATTAGACGCTCATTCGGAAATTTTAACAAATGATATGCCTCATGGTACTTATAATATCCCGAATCTTCAAAAAATTCTTCCTTCTGTGGTTTAGAGTGATAACTGTCAGACATCATAAGATACCAGTGTACGTCTTTATTGACGATATCATTGGGCACATTAAATGAATACTGGCTCTTACCTATGTATTTAATTATCTCTGCCTGAACCCCCGCTTCTTCACCTACTTCTCTAAGTGCGGTTTCCTTGTAATCTTCTCCTTCTTCCACTGTTCCCTTCGGGAGTACCCATCCTTCATACTTGTTCTTATAGTTCTTGTACAATAGAAGGATTTTCCCTCGAAAAATTACCACACCTCCACAGCTTGTCGCTTCAATCATTAAAAGCCCTCCTGTCTGGTGTGTCATATATTTGACTTGTAAATAGTATACATCTAAAAAAATCATATATCAACAAAAAATTAGTCTATTATGAATTTTTATTGAAATAGATTTCATATATTTTATTTGCAACTTCCGCTGCGCTTGTATTCCTTCCGCTGCCACCTTCTACAACAACCGTTACTGATATTTCAGGTTGGTCAGCCGGTGCATAGCTTACAAAAAGAGAATGCTCGTATCCCATTGTACCATACTGGGCAGAACCGGATTTGGCACATATAGAGTAAGGATTATCGCCGTATAGCCAGGCAAAAGCCTGTTCTGTAACCATCTTCATCCCCTTCTCAAGAACTATCGTTTCTTCTGATGTCATTATTGTATCAAAGAGCTCCGGTTTGAATCTTTTTACTGTAGCTTTCCTGCAGTTTTCAATTCTATCTACCAGATAAGGTGTCATAACCTTGCCATCGCAGGCAATTGCATTGGTAATAAGTGCAAGGTGCATAGGCGTTACAAGTGTTTTTCCCTGACCAAAGGAGGTCTGAGCAATCTCCCACATATCTGAATCTTCATTTAGAGAAAAACTGCTTTTATTATATTCAAGTTCAAGTGGCAGCTTGGAATTAAACAATAATTCTTCTGCTGTTTTGGAAAAATGACGAATATCTGTGCTTAATCCCATATTGATAAAAGAACAATTACAGGAATGAGCCAATGACTCATATATATTCTGTTTTCCGTGAGCTGTCTGCTGCATACACCTGATGCTGTGACCGGATAATTCATACGCCCCATCACATACATACGAATAATTATCCGTATTAACACCATTTTCCCTGTAATATTCAAGCATAGTTAAAAGCTTAAATGTTGAACCCGGAGGATATAACCCTTGAGTCGCCCTGTTATATAGAACCGAATCCGCTCCCTCTACCGTAATCTCATCCCACTTATCCATTAAAGTGTTAGGGTCAAAATCCGGTTTGGATACCATTGCAAGAATCTTACCTGTTCCCGGCTCCATAACAATTACCGCCCCTCTGTTATCACCAAGAGCATCATATGCTGCCTTTTGCAGTTTGGAATTAAGAGTTGTTACGATATTATCGCCCTGATTTTTTGTACCTGTAATATCATTAACAATCATGTCAAAAAAGTTATCTGTTGATGTTAGCATATATATGGAATTAAGTTTTTCAACCCCCATACCACCCATATCCTTATACCCTACAACATGAGAAAATACTGGCCCATACGGATAATATCTTTTCTCTGCTCCCTCATCATCCGTATACGTTTCTGCAAGCACCTCACCGTCCGACGAAAGAATCTGCCCTCTGATTACCCGTCCTGCAAGAACTTCCTGTCTTTTGTTGTAAGGATTATTGATTATATATTTTGCCTCTTTTACATTAAAATATATAAGATACGAAATCATTGCCAAGAACATTACAACAAATAATATGGATATATTAAATATGCTGCGATTTTTCTTCTTTTTCATTACAATCCTCTCTTACTGACATAAAAATTCCCTGAATTATGGAAAACATTACAAGTGACATAATTATCGAACTGCCTCCATAGCTTATTAACGGAAGTGTAACACCGGTTGATGGAATAAATTTAATTACACCGCCTATGGTCAGAAAGCACTGGAAAATATACATACTGCCAAAGCCTGCAGCAATTAATTTTAACATTTTATTTCTGCATACAGATGACAGCTTCATTATTTCAAGAAATATGCTAATACACACAAGTATAAGACATATACCAAAAATAATGCCAAATTCCTCCGCTATTGCAGCGAATACAAAGTCCTTGCTGACAACCGGTATGGATTCAGGGTAACCCTTACATAGTCCCAGTCCAAAAAAGCCACCGGTTCCTATTGCAAATAAAGACTGTGTTATCTGATATCCTTTTCCATCAATATCGCTCCATGGGTTACTCCATGCAAGAACACGAACTTTAATATGCGAAAAAATATTATATGCAAGAACTGATGCTCCTGCACCAACCATTGTTCCTATTGCGGGGTATATTATTTTTCCTGTTCCGACATAAAGCATTACAAGATACACTACAAAAAATATCAGCGAGCTTCCAAGGTCTGTTGATGCAACCAATATGATGATGTGAATACCTGCGACTATAGATGCAACAACTATTGTTTTTAGGTCTTTTCCTCCGGATATTAACGATGCCACAAATAATACAAATAGTATTTTTACAAATTCTGAGGGCTGAAATGTAAAGCCTGCTATTGTAAAAGAGATATTTGCGCCAAAGCTTGTCTTTCCAAGCACCAGTGTAATCAATAACAGAACAATACCTGCTATTGCCATAACAAATCCGGTCTTTTTAAGTAATTTCTTTTTCTTAACAATTGGCGGTATCAGAAAAAATACCACACTTCCGGCAATTACTATTAAGAACTGTTTAATCGCATTGTCACTGTTAAGTCTCTCCAACATAATAAATCCCAGACTAAGCATCATAAGCATATTATTCATAATCGCACCTGATGACATCGGATATATAGTATGGAAAAGCATAGGAAAAATAATTAAATATAAAATTTCAAGCATAAAAAGTATTAATGCTGTCAGACTAAATCGGTAATTTAAAATTATAACCGCACACATTACAAAAATAATCATTATGATTATTCTCTGAATCAGAAGTTTAACACGAATATCCCGTTCTTCTGACAGTGAGTTAATCCTAAAACACAATAGAGTATAAAACAGCATTAAAAACATTAAAATATATTTTGTCAATTTATTCTACTCCTCTTGTAAAATGACCTCTTGTAAATTCAAAATCCGCCTGTCGGCCGTGGATAACATTATCCATAATATTTCTAACATCATTCCCGTTTTCATCGGAAAACACAATTCCAATGAAGGATATATTATAATTATCCGGAATGATATTTTTATCTGCAAGATATATAGGTACACTGTTATATATAAGATTATAAC
>JAZQKW010000007.1:0-2535 GCA_045542375.1 Butyrivibrio sp. | reverse complement strand
GGATACATATTATCATTGTTAAATAATACATATACTGTTTCCCCATCAATTGTTCTTGATGTAGCATACACATTACCATTCTGTGTTGTAACCTCTTCCATTACTGCAGGTGTACCTCTTGCAATTGAAGGGAATGCATTTCTGATAAGAAGTGCTTTCTTGTAATAGTTATATACTGAATTAGGATCATCCTTCTGAACATCATATGCTGGGAATTTATGTTCCTTTGGTTCCATTCCTGCAGGTCCCTTTGTCATCTCTGATGAAGTTCCACTTGTCCAATTCATTGGCGCTCTCTTGTCTTCATCCTTAGGTCCTGAGCCTGTCATACCAAGCTCATCTCCATAATATACAAATACTTTACCCGGTGTGAAAAGCTGAAGTGCTGCACCATATTTCACGTTCATATCATTATAATAAAGATATCCTGCAGCTCTACCTGTATCATGATTAGCAATAAATACTCCATCAATTATCTTATCATTGATAGACTTGAGTCCTGTATGCTGTCTTACAATTGTCTGTGCAAGTTCGGCACCCGAAGTACTGTCTCCGCATCTGTTAACTGTTTTTACGAAAGTACCACTTCCTGTAGCATATGGGAAGTTAAACAGACTGTCTATTCCACTTTCATAAAATTCTTCAATAGTTGTAGAGTCTGACCATACTTCTGCAACAATATAAAGGTTAGGATCTAATGAATATACATAATCACAGAACCATTTTAAAGCTTCAGTACTTTTCTTTGTGTTTCCCTCAAAATAATGGAGAGCAGCATCAAGACGGAATCCTTTGATACCTTTGTCCACCCAGAACTTAGTAATATCTTCAATTTCTTTTCTAACTGCATCCGAGTCAAGATTCAAATCAGGCATCTGATCCCAGAATACGCATTCATAATACCAATCTTTTGTTTTAGGAACTTTGTTAAATCCTGTAGGTTTTTTATCAGCCTGCACAAAATTGTAATATTCAAAGTATTTGCATTCTTCAACGCTTGGTTCTTTACCCTCTTCAAGATTCTGAAGATATGCTCTTGCTTCTTTAAACCATTCATGCTGAGTAGATGAATGATTAATTACAAAATCCATGTAGATATCAATACCTTTTTCATTGCAAGCCTTAATAAGATTATCAAAATCTTCCATTGTACCATACTGTTTATCAATAGAATAATAATCTACAACATCATACTTGTGGTATGTTGTTGACTGATGAAAAGGAAGTAACCAAATACTATCAAATCCAAGTTCTTTAATATAATCAAGCTTAGATGTAAGACCATTGATATCTCCTATACCATCTCCATTACTGTCACAGAATGAATATAAGAATACCTGATAGCACGCACCATATTTATCATCCAACGCTACCGGAGTAAGTTCACCCGGTGCTGTATTTTCAGTGGCTGGTTCACTATTTTCAGGTTCTTTGTTACTGCACGCTGTCAGGAGACTAAATGATAATGCCAACACAAGCATTAACGCTAATATTTTCTTTATTTTCTTCATAAAATTACTCCATATATTTGTGCTAATATTACTATACACCCAGTATGATTTCTCAAATCATACTGAGTGTATAAATTTACATTTTAAATAATGCAAATGTATTTAGCCCTTAACGGCACCAGATACACCTTCTTTATAGAATTTCTGCATTACCATGAATAAGATTGCTATTGGAACAGAAATACATACTGCACCTGCCGCAAAGCAGTTGAACCAATCAAGTACATATTCTTTCTCCAGCATCTTCCACAAGCCAATCGACACCGTATAATATTCTTCCTGAGTTCCACAAATAACTTTAGCAAAAATAAAGTCAAGCCAAGGACCCATGAATGAGTTAAGTACTGTATATACGATAATTGGTTTACTGAGAGGTATTGTAATTCTTGTAAATACCTGCCAACGTGTTGCTCCGTCAATATACGCAGCTTCATCAACACTCTTAGGAATTGTATCAAAGAAACCTTTAGCGATGTAGAATCCAAGTCCTGCACCACCAGAATATACCAAAATAAGTGATATTCTAACCATACTTCCTTCTGTAAGATTAAGAGCTTTTAAAATGTAGTATGTCGCAATCATTGACATAAATCCCGGGAACATTCCAAGTATCAATGCAACATTCATGAATGGTTTTCTCATTCTAAATCTCATTCTTGACATACAGTATGAAACTGCAAGTACAAGAAACGTAGATATAATACATACAAATATCGCAATAATCAATGTATTAAGGAACATCTGTGGGAAATCGAAAATATTTCGGTCCGTAAATAATTTCTTATAGTTATCAAGAGTATATGCTTTAGGGAATATAGTCTCCATATATAATCCCTGCTCCTTCTTGAACGAAATTAAAATAATCCATACAATAGGGAAAAGCCATATAATTGATAATACCGCAAGTAATATATGAACAAAGACGTTCGCAACTGTTTTTCTAACTTTAGCTGATGATGTTAGTTTATTCATTATTGGAATCCCTCCTCGTTCTTATATGCTCCTGTTCTATGGTATGTCAATA
>JAZQKW010000006.1:0-7164 GCA_045542375.1 Butyrivibrio sp. | reverse complement strand
AACGATTGTTGATTGTGGTTGAGAAAAATCATAGCTTTCTAACTACGTTTTGTTGAAAAGCCTATTGTTTGTCTTTTATAAAAATGTCACATACCATTTCGGGGTGTTTAGGGACACGTAGGAAGCTTTGAAAAAAATCGTGAATTTTGCCTTAGAAACAGGGCAATATATGCCGACGGTCTGCAAATGTCCGACGAAGCTTGTTTCCACAATAGAACAAGCGAGGAGTTTTTGCAGACCGTCGTTTTATAAGCATATTGCACTGTTTCTATGACAAAATAGATTTTTTGATATAGATGACTGCGTGTCCATAAAAACCCTGGAATGACATGTAACTTTATAAAAGCCAAAGATATTTCAACAAAACGACGAATAAAGCTTATGATTTTCTCAAATCCAATCAACAAGCGTTTATCATTCTCTAATGCACATTATGATACAGCATACCGCTTTACGAATTGAAATATTTCAAAGAAAATTCGTGACATTTCCTTAATAATGTTATATAATATAGTTGTAAAAATGGATTTTTATACGAAATTTCTTTTTTAGAAATTTCACTTCTATATTATCATACAGACAAGGAGGTGACTGTTATGATTAGTAATGTTTATGCTTATTACATTTCCCAGTATGGCTCACGCCCATACAGCAAATACAATACTCATAAGAAGGAAGAGCTTCGCGATGTATACAATAACATTGTCCGACTTAACAGAGCCAGTCCTTTTTACAGTATTGATATATCGGAAGAATCCCAGAAATTTGCAATTGATATCAAGGAAAGTGCACGTTCTCTTGCAGAGACTGCGTACGAGATAACTGATGCCCTTAATGGCAATATGACATTTAAGAGTGCTGCCGTATCTGACGACCCTGAGACAATTGAAGTAGAATACATTGGCGACAACGTGACTGCCGATGAGAGCCACAACTTCTCAATGGAAGTAAAACAGCTTGCAACACCTCAGATTAATACAGGTAAGTATCTTTCCCAGACTGCCAAGGGATTATCACCGGGAACCTACTCTTTTGATGTTAATATCAGTTCAATCACCTACGACTTAAGATTTGCCGTAAGCGCTGACGAGAACAACCGCGCAGTTCAGGACAAATTGACAAGACTTATTAACAAGGCCGAAATCGGTCTGAAGGCAAGAGTAATAACTGACACTTCTAATCGTTCAGCCTTAGAAATCACCTCCAACATGACCGGAATGCATGGCAGACCTGCCATTTTCACCGTAAGTGATGAACATGCCACCGAGTCAAGAGGCGCAGTTGAACTTTTCGGACTTGATAAGACCAGTCACTATCCATCCAACGCAATATTTAACCTCAACGGAGAAGAACGCTCGTCAACATCCAATATTTTTACGGTTGACCGAAGGTTTGAGCTTACACTTAAGAAAACCCATGAACCGGGCATGGTAACGAACATAGGTCTTAAGCAGAATCTTGATGCAGTTATTGATAGCCTTCACAAATTAAGAGACTGTTTCAACGACATCACCAAGCTTGCAAGGGCCGGCACTACAATAGGAAGTAAAAAACTCAGCTCCGACCTGTCAATAATTGCTAACGCCCACAAGGAAGCGCTGAATTCCAATGGATTAACAATCAACTCAGAAGGTTTAATGGAAATTGATGACGAGAGACTTCATCAGACCACCAATGAGAACCTGATGAACAACCTTTCAGAAATTAGCAGATTCAAGAATGCATTACAGAAAAAAGCAAAAGACGTAATGATTAACCCAATGGAATACATCAACCGCTCCGTTATCAGTTACAAGCATCCGACCAGACCAAGCGGAGATACATATTCAACCTCCATCTATACCGGTATGCTTTATAACGGCTACTGTTAAATACTGTCATGTAAATTACGCATGACAGTATTTTTTAATCGAAAACGGGCTCTGGAAAGTCGTTTAGACACCGCATTTTTCGATATTCCCTCTTCCATTGCAATTGTCTCTATGCTTTTATTCTCTATGTACCGTTTTTTCACGGTACGTTTTTCGTTTTCCGGCAAAGACTTTATCCAATTATCCACGATGTCTTTATCCATGAAATCGTACGTATCCTCACTAAATTTATTCTCCCCGTACACCTCTTCTTTGAACTCATAATTTTTCCGTTCAAAAAACATCAGATGATACCTGCACACCTTTTGGCACATATTATGGACATATTCACTCTGCCTTTCTGCGTCTATGTCAAAAAACCATTTTTCATGACACATTACATTCATGAAGATTTCACTTGTAATGTCCTCCACCAAATCCTCATTAGTAATTTTTTCCATTACTTCAGCGAAAAGTTCATTCTTACAAAACGCGTACAGTTCCTCCGCACTATTCATCTTATGTACTTCCGACACATTACCAACTCCTTATATATCTTTTATATATAAGTCGCAGTTACTATGGCGAAGTAACGATGTTTTTATAATTCAGGTATTATTTTTTTCATCTCATCAAATCTGTCAGAATATTTATGCAGATTTTTTACCTTATTATATCCATTCATGGCGATAGCTTTTCGCTCCTCATCATGTGACAGATAATATTTTACCTTCTCAATTAAATCCTCTTCGTCCTCAAAAATCACCAGGTCTTTTCCATTTTCAAAATACATAAGAAGCTCCGGTTGATAATTGGTTATGCAAAAACCTCCGGCACTGAGAATGTCCCACACTCTTAACGGAATTCCCGTCCTTATACTTCTAATTGTAAAATTCAGATTAATCTTACTCCTGTTAAAAATCTTAGGTGCAACCTCCCAGTAGTCAGCAATTCCTCTGTTATTCACCCCCGGCATATCCACCTGTTCATCATCTGTGTAGAGATTAACCTCTGCAACTCTTGATAATCTTGCCAGAAGTCTTTTTCTCTCCATCTGGGCAATTTTAAACCCAAGCACCGTTGTGGCAAATACCAGCGATATATCTGAAAACGAGTCCTCGGACTTAGCCAGTATAAAATGCTTATTCAGTTCCCTGACCGTAGTCGCATCCAATATGTCATCAAGCACATATTCACCATAGAGTCCCGCCTGAACCTTCAAAACTCCATCAAAATATCCCTTCAGATATTCCGGCAGATGGTCATATACCTCATCATATGAATTTTTGTTATACATACTTCCTATAAAAGAAATGTCGCAGTCATATTCTTCAAGGTCCGATGCCTCCGAAAGCAGCGCATCCACTCTTTCAACCGCTCCACAAAGCGGAAGATGCAACACGTTAGCTCCCATATCCTCAAACTCCACCTTATTAAACATATCAAAAGTAAATATGGTATTCATCTTATTATATACGGACTGATGATACATTGTCCCAATAGGCGAATCGCAGCACCAGCTCACGTATCTTATCCCCCGTTCTTCACAGGCAATGGATATAAGCGGAAAATAATTAACAGTTAACACAAGGTCATATCTGTCCCCATCAAGCTTTTCTATGAATTTATCGTAAAAAATCATATCCGTATCAAAGTTAGACATCTCACCTCTAATCTCATCAACCTGATGACCTCTAAGTTCTAACTGCTCTACAATATCCTGCTGATTATACGCTTTCCATCTGTACATCAAAATCTTCATACCTAATTCTCCGTCAAAGCCTTAATTCTCTCCTCAGCCTTATCGTACCCCTTACACTTTCCATAATACATAAGCGCCTCTTCCTTATGTCCCAGACACTCAAAAATCACCCCGATATTGTAATCCGCAAGATAGGAATTAACTCCACACAAATTACAGCTGTCATATTCTTTTGCCTTTTCAAACAGTCCTACCGCATCTTCAAAAAGAGCGTTATTCATACACACTATTCCCATCATAAATACATAATCCGCACTATAGGAAAACTCATCAAAAAGATTGGAGAAAGCAAGTGCCTCCTTAGCCTTTCCGGAATTTACCATGGAGTATCCATAGGAAACAATCATATCAAGCACATACTCAAGTCTCGGGTCCAAATCATAGGCAGTAGCCCTTTCAAAATATTTTTCCGCCTCACCATAATCACCCGCCATATAATAACTTTTTCCAAGCTGGTACAAAATATATGCATCTTCCTTCTTCTCCAATTCTGACTTTAAGAGCATAATATTTCGTTCTGTTTTCTTCTTAATATTCTCTGGGTCTCCATCATAACCTACATGTTTAAAAGTTATCCCCGCGTCATATGACTCAAAAGTATCTTTATCCCCAATCGGCGTAATCTGTTCATGAATACTTCCCGTATAAGTGTATAACCTTCTGTCAAAAATTCTACTCAACTTCTCATTAGTAGAATTCAAAATCCCGTTTCTTCTATATATATTGTTAAGATTAATTCGTCCCACCTTATCATGGTTCGTCTCAACAATTTTGCAAAAATTATCCCATTCAAAATCCTGCACAAATTCATCCGTGTCAACAATCATTACCATATCATTAGTTGCCTGTGCCACACAGTAATTTCTTGCTGTAGAAAAATCATTGCACCATTCATAGAAAAAAACTTTATCCGTATATTCCTTAGCAACCGACACACTGTCATCCTCCGAGCCTGTATCCGTCACTACAATTTCAAAAGGATATTTCATAAGACAGCTCAGACACTCCCTAAGATAGTGGGCTTCATTTTTAGTTATAATACACACTGAAATATTCATATATATTCTCCGACCATTTATTTCTATATTATTTTAACACGCAAGAGGGATATTTTCTATTGCTTTGTAATATTTCTCTTGATAAAATTACATTATCAGGCAGAAAAATAAGAGGAAACATATGAACATTTTATACTACCATTGGGATGAGTTTACAGCAAATGATATTTTAGATGTATTTAACAGAAAGGGATATTCTGTAGATGTAGACGATACCCCTATTGCAGACAAGCTCAACGATATCAATTTTGCTGAAGCCTTTTTAGAAAAAATACAATCAGGTAACTATGACTGTGTGTTCTCCTTTAACTTTTATCCAATTATTTCCAAGGTTACAGAAGCCGTAGGCATCAAATACATTTCATGGTGCTTTGACAGCCCACTCAAAACATTGTACACCGAGGCCGTTTTCAACTCATGTAACTATATTTTTGTATTCGATTACCAAAATGTTCAGCGACTTAAGGCATTAGGCGTTAACAACGTATTCCATATGCCCCTTGCAGTTAACACGAATAAACTAAATCGTCTGTTAAACTCTAACATTCGAAACACCAAATATCAGCATGATGTCTCTTTCATTGGCAGAACTTATAATGATTCGACCAACTTCTATGATCAGATTACTAACATGCCTGATTACTATAGAGGTTTTTTTGAAGGTATAATCAGAGCGCAGATGGATCTTTTGGGTTGTGACCTTCCATCAGCAATATGTACAGATAGTTTTGTTAAATCGTTGGATTTCGTGAATTTCAACATAAGCGATGAAGTTTTGTTAGACAGTGGAGATATGTTCTCACAGATACTTCAGAAAAAAATCACCGCTACAGAACGACCGGAGATTCTTACAATGCTTGCCGATGCAGGAATTTCAGTTTCCCATTTTGCATCTCCTAAAGATTTGAAAGTTCCACAGGTTAAACAGATGGGTTATGTAAATTACGATACAGAAATGCCACTTGTATTTAGGAATTCTAAAATCAATTTAAACATAACTTTACGAACCATATTATCAGGAATACCTTTAAGATGTATGGATATTATGGGAGCCGGCGGTTTCCTTCTTTCCAATTATCAGCCTGAGCTTGCAGAATACTTTGTTGATGGGGAAGAAATGGTAATGTATACCGGAAGACAGGATTTGTTAGACAAGGTAACATACTACCTCAACAATGATGAAGAAAGAATCTCTATTGCAATTAACGGCCAGAAGAAAATAGAGAAAGAATATAGTTATGATATTATGTTAGATAAAATTTTTAACATTGTATTTTAATATCAAGGAGCATATATGAAAATTATATTAATACAAAGTGCAAATTTCGGAAAAGAAGATATTAAGGAAGCCTTTACCAATATGGGACATCAGGTCATTCCTTTTGATTATCCCGATTTTCTTAATTATGAGGTTAACGAATACCTATTAAAGTTAGACCGCACAATCAACTCTGACAAACCAGATTTAGTATTCTCGTCTAATTTTTCACCAAATGTATCCGCTGTATGTCATTCTCACGGAATCCCTTATGTATCCTGGGTGTATGACAGCCCCCTCCTTGTTATGTATTCTGCATCCATTGCCAACCCTAACAATTACATATTTATATTTGACAGTGAGGAATACCTTTCTTTTAAAAACAATGGCGTGAACACCGTGTATTATATGCCTCTTGCAGCCAATGCTAAGAGAATGGACGGAATGATACCCACAGATATTCATCATTCCCGATTGGATGCAGACATATCATTTGTAGGAAGACTATACGACGAAGACACTGATTATTTTGCCAATGCTTCCAAAATGAATGACTACGCCAAAGGATACCTATCTGCCATTATAACATCCCAGAAATTAGTTAATGGATATAGTTTTACAGAAGCGCTTATACAAGGGGAGTTTTTAAAAGAACTAGAACGCACAGTTCCATATACTCCTCAGCCCGGTAATGTTGCAACCAAAGAATACGTATATTCCAGATATTTTATAGATAAAAAAATAACCAGCGAAGAACGAAAATCCATCATCAAAAGAGTTTCTGATAACTTCAACACCAAATTATATACAGTTAATCCTACACCTTACATACCTAATGCAATCAACATGGGGTCCGTTAATCCCTATAATCAGTTACCGTATGTATTTAAATGTAGCAAAATCAATCTTAATATCTCTTTAAGAAGTATCCATGCTGGAATACCTTTAAGAGCTATCGAAATTATGGGAGCCGGCGGTTTTTTGCTTAGCAATTTCCAAAGGGATTTTCTTGATTATTTCGAACCGGATAAGGATTTTGTATATTATGAAGACGAAGACGATTTGATTGATAAATGCAGGTTCTACCTCGATAACGACAGTGAACGACTTGCCATCGCCCAAAACGGATACCTGAAGGTTAAAGAATTCTTCTCTTATGATGTTATTCTTAAGAAGATTCTCGAAACAGTTTTCTCATAAAATAGTTAAAGCCGATGCCTCATATTAATGAGACAC
>JAZQKW010000005.1:0-3957 GCA_045542375.1 Butyrivibrio sp. | reverse complement strand
CTTGACATATACAGAGTTTCAATTTCTTCATTGAGTTCCTTCTCATCTGTATTAGGAATATTTTCATAAAATTCTTTAAGCAGATTAGAAAACAAGAACTTAATATACACCTGAGAGAAATCACGTTTATTACTGTATTTAGCACAAAAACGCTCAAAATGTTCTCTAAGAGTAACTACATCCTTCATCTTAATATCCTGTTTCATCTGTTTAAGAATTGTATCATCATCAATCTGAACAACTTCAGTCTCTTCATTTCCCATATTGCCCGAAAAAATATTTCTTGTATGATGATAAAACTTATTATCCATAAGATTATCCATTTCTTCTACAGCCTTAGAAATGCCTTCATAACCATCAACTTCACCTGAAATTGCGATATAGCACTTCTCATTATATTTTTCCATGACCATATCCGAAATAAGTCTGGCAATATGCTCATATGGCAAGTCTTTACCAGAGAAAAATAAAATCGACTGTGTAGGACTGAGATTTAAATATTGACTGACTCTTGTCTCTTTCTTCAAAAGATAGTCCCTAAATTCGGCACCTTTTCCACCAAAAAAATCCGAATTAAAATCAATGAGCATTAATCTGCTAAATCCATCCAGAAAATCCAACGACAATAAATCACCATTGTACTCCTGCACTTTCTCGACCGGTGCACCATTAACCGCCATAAACAAAAGATGTTCACTGAAGAATTCCATACTTTTACTCTTAAGATTCTCTTCCAGCTTCATTTCATCAAGTTCATCCACAACCTTGTTGATAGTTGCTTTGAACTCATTAATATCCACTGGCTTGAGAATATAATCTGCCACACCTAATTTTACAGCCTGCTTGGCATAAGAAAAATCACTGCATCCGCTGAAAATAATATATTTAAGGTTCTGCTTCATTCCATGAACTTTTTCGATAAGTTCCATTCCATCCATAAACGGCATCTTAATATCTGTGAGAAGAATATCATACTCATTCTCTTTAAGCATATCAAGCGCAATCATACCATTGCCGGCTTCACTGACGTCAAATTCATGGTCTAACTGTTTAAGAAGAAGCTTAATACCATTTCTTTCAATTTTTTCATCATCTACTATTAATATCTTATACATATTGATAGACCCTTTAGTTCATATATTATGTGTCTAATTTCAAATGCCGGAGCACCAAATGTGCCCCGGCCCACATCATTATTAGTTAAGTTTCCAAATATCTTTATCGTATTCAGCGATTGTTCTGTCTGATGAGAAGAATCCTGCTTTACTGATATTGATAAGTGCTTTCTTAGTCCATGTCTTTCTGTCTTCGAAATCAGCTAATGCCATTTCCTTCACTCTGATATAATCATTAATATCAAGTAATGTCATGAACCAGTCTTTCTTAATAAGTTCTGCATGAAGTTCAAGTAATGTTTCTGTATTACCAACCTTCATAACCTCAGCACTGATAATGAAGTCAACAAGTTCTTTAATCTTGGCATCATTTACATAGTAATCTTTTGCACAGTAATCTCTCTTAGCATAGTGCTCGATTACCTGTTCACTGCTCTCACCGAAGAAGTAAATGTTCTCTTCGCCTACAAGCTGTCCGATTTCTACGTTAGCACCATCCTTAGTACCAAGTGTAAGTGCACCGTTTAACATAAACTTCATGTTACCTGTTCCTGAAGCTTCCTTAGACGCAAGTGAAATCTGTTCAGAAATATCACATGCAGGAATAATCTTAGCAGCCTTAGATACGTTGTAGTTCTCTACCATAACAACCTTAAGGTACTTGCTTGCTTCAGGGTCATTGTTGATAACTTCCTGTAAGCAAAGGATTAAGTGAATAATATCCTTAGCAATTACATATGCAGGAGCTGCCTTAGCACCAAAAATAACTGTGATTGGTCTCTTAGGAAGGTTGCCTGCCTTGATTTCAAGGTACTTATAAATTACCCAAAGTACATTCATCTGCTGACGCTTGTACTCATGAAGTCTCTTAACCTGAATATCAAAGATTGAATTCTCGTCAACATCAATATTCTGTGTAGCCTTAATGAACTGCTTGAAAGTCTTCTTGTTGTTAAGTTTGATTTCGTCAAGCTTAGCAAGAACCTTCTCATCATCAAGGAACTTCTGAAGATCCTCTAACTTGTCTGCATCCTTAAGATACTCTTCACCGATTAATTCTTTGATTAATGCAGCAAGTTCTTCGTTACAGTGGAGTAACCATCTTCTGAATGTAATACCGTTAGTCTTATTGTTGAACTTCTCAGGATAAATCTTGTAGAAGTTGTTTAATTCTGAGTTCTTTAAAATCTCTGTGTGAAGATAAGCAACACCATTTACACTATATCCGTAATGGATATCCATATGAGCCATGTGTACTCTTCCCTGGTCATCAATGATATATACTGATGGATCCTGGAATTTCTCTCTAACTCTTCTGTCAAGATCTCTGATAATTGGTACAAGGTGTGGTACTACTCTTTCAAGGTATGAAATTGGCCATTTCTCTAATGCTTCTGAAAGAATTGTGTGGTTAGTATATGCACAAGTCTTAGATACAATTTCTACAGCTTCATCTGTTGAAATTCCTTCCGCAGTAAGAAGTCTGATTAATTCAGGAATTACCATTGAAGGATGTGTATCATTAATCTGGATTGCAGCATATTCATAAAGATCATGTAAGTCAGAGCCCTTAGCCTTGCATTCATCAAGAATTAATTTTGCACCGCTTGATACCATAAGGTACTGCTGATAAATTCTTAATAAGTTACCAGCTTCATCACTATCATCCGGATAAAGGAATAATGTAAGATTCTTATATACATCATTCTTATCAAAGTGAATACTGTCGCCCTGAACAAGTCCTTCATCAATTGATTCAATATCAAATAAGTGAAGCTTGTTAGTTCTGTTGTTATATCCTGTTACATCGATATCATAAAGTCTTGACTTAACTGAGAATCCGTTAAACTGTACATCATATACAACATCTGTCTTAGTAAGCCATCCCTTTTCTTCAATCCATGGGTTAGGTGTTTCCTTCTGGAAGTTGTTTTCAAATACCTGTTTGAAAAGTCCCATATGATAGTTAAGTCCGATACCATCACCGTTAAGTCCGATTGATGCCATTGAATCTATGAAGCATGCTGCAAGTCTTCCAAGACCACCATTACCAAGTGATGGTTCTGGTTCGATTTCTTCGATTTCATAAATACTCTTTCCGTTCTCTTCAAGTTCCTTCTTAACAGTTTCAAAAATTCCAAGGTTAATAAGGTTGTTAGATAAAAGCTTACCAATTAAGAATTCTGCTGAAATGTAATATACCTTCTTCTTACCTTCGTTAGTCTCCTTATCCTTAGCAAGTTCCTTAGTCATTTCAAGGAGAGCAAGGTAAATTTCCTCGTTGGTACAATCCTTAATAGCTTTGTTATAGTTCTTTTCGCAAATATTAGATAACATATAATCCTCCTTATTGAAGTATTTTTTATTATTGCTTCGGCCATATATCTTAGTAAGTTCGCGAAGTCTGTTTCTAAGTTCCTTAGTGAATTCTCCATTCTGAAGTCTCCACTTCCAGTTAGTTCCAAGTGTTGAAGGCACATTCATTCTTGCACTTGAATCCTTGTATAAAAGATCCTGCATCTGAATAATTACCGTATCAGCAACACTCATGTATGCCAGTCTGATTAATTCATTGGCACCCTTGAACATATCATCTATGCCAAGATATTTCATCATGTATTCTTTCGTATTCTTACCCATTGTGTCAAAATAACCAATGATTGTATCATTATCATGAGTTCCAATATACTCAACATAATTCTTAGAATGATTGTGGAATGCATGCTCGCTGTTAGCATCTCCATCAAACGAGAACTGAAGCACCTTCATTCCAGGATATCCTGACTTCTTAATAAGTTCAACTACTTCAGGAACCACAACGCCAAGGTCTTCTGCTATTACC
>JAZQKW010000004.1:0-10898 GCA_045542375.1 Butyrivibrio sp. | reverse complement strand
CTGTTACAGAGTTTAGCAACGGTATTATAGGTATACAGGATTCTGATAAGGAATATACTACATTTTATCGTCAGTGTGATGCTAACAGTGGATTTACAAGAAGTATCTCTATAAGCAATTATCTGCTGATGGGAAAAAAGCTTACAGAAAGAGCTGACAATCTTCTTGTGGAATACGAGACAGAACATTTTAATTACGCATGGTCAACAGTATTTCTGTATCTTCCATCCATTGTGGGAATGACTGTAAGTAAATCTCTGGGTTTGGGAACTGTCATAATGTATTTTATATGCAGGCTGCTTACGCTGCTTACATATACGGGACTCGGCTATCTTGCCATTAAGAAAGTACCTACAGGGAAGGCTGTTCTTGCGGCAGTAATGCTGATGCCGTCGGCAATAAGCAGAGCGGCATGTGTGTCACAGGATGCTTTGATGAATGGATTTGCATTGCTCTTTGTAGCATATGCATTGTATTTTACATTTTCAGATAAGACAATTAAGGTAAAAGAATGTGTTGTGGCAGTGTTTGCAGCTACTTTTATGATAATGGGGAAAGGTGGGGCATACGTACCTTTACTTCTATTATTATTGATGGTACCAAAGGCGAATTTCGGTACCAAGGTTAAATATCCGGCGGTTGTAGGGATTTCCGTATTTTATGCTATGATTATATTCCTTGTGGCTAATCCTGGACTTCTTACAGACTTGCTTGGAATCGGTGGTTCGGCTCAAAGTGATTTAGTATGGACCGATGCACCTGCATACGGAGTTAAAAATATGCTCCTTAATCCGGGTCGTTCCGCAAAGATTGTCATTAATACCATAGTAGCCTTCGGCGGTCAGTTCTTCGGAGAAATGATTTCCGGCGGATATGGATGGCTTCAGATTTATTCGTCTCCGTTAGTTGTGACAATGTGTTTTATACCGGTTCTTATGCTTGCAATAAGCAGTGAACATCAGACTGTGGTATTTACTAAGAAGCAGAGAATTATTACAATTGGTGCGGTAGTACTTTCTATAGGGCTTATTGCATTGTCTATGTGGGCATTCTGGACACCGATTAATTTTAATTATATAGCAGGACTTCAGGGAAGGTATTTTATTATTCTTTTATTCCCTGTAATGCTTACACTTAGAAATAATAAGCTGGTTATTAGGAACAATATTGAGAAAAAATGCATATTTATGCTTGCTTTAATGAGTATTTTTGTATTATTTGAGATGTGGACTAAGATAGCCTGATAAAAATTTATCAAAAAAGTAATGACAATATTGCTTTTTAGTGGTATTATATCTGATGTATAAGGGGCAATAGTGCTTTTTATTGATATAAGAAAGGAATGAATTTGATATGTCATATAAGGAAGTGTACAGACAGTGGTGTACAGATCCATATTTTTCAGAGGAGACAAGAGCAGAGCTTAAGTCTATTGAAGGAAATGAAAAAGAAATAGAAGATAGATTTTATAAGAGTCTGGAGTTTGGTACCGCAGGTCTTAGAGGCGTTATCGGTAACGGAACTAACAGAATGAATATTTATACAGTTAGAAAAGCATCTCAGGGACTTGCCAACTTCATTATTAAGGAAGGCGGACAGGATAAGGGTGTTGCTATTGCGTATGATTCGAGACATATGTCACCGGAGTTTTGTGAAGAAGCTGCATTGTGTCTTAATGCCAACGGTATCAAGGCATATGTGTTCCCTTCATTAAGACCTACACCGGAATTGTCATTTGCAGTGAGACATCTTGGATGTATTTCAGGTATCGTCATTACAGCCAGTCATAATCCGTCTGAATACAACGGATATAAGGTATACTGGGAGGATGGTGCACAGATTTCATCTCCTAAGGATGTACAGATTATTGAAGAAGTTAACAGCATAACAGATTTCAATACAGTTAAGACAATGGACAAGGCTGAAGCTGTTGCTGCCGGTCTTTACAATGTAATCGGTGATGATGTAGATGATGCATATATTGCAGAACTTAAGAAACAGGTTATTAATCCTGATGTAGTTAAGGAAATGGGTGATGACCTTGTTGCAGTATTTACACCACTTCACGGAACCGGTAATATCCCTGCAAGACGTGTTCTTAAGGAAATTGGACTTAATAAGGTATATGTTGTTAAGGAACAGGAACTTCCTGACGGAGATTTCCCAACAGTAGGATATCCTAATCCTGAAGATAAGAAGGCTTTTGAACTTGCTCTTAAACTTGGAGAAGAAGTTAATGCAGATGTTGTTCTTGCAACTGACCCTGACGCAGATAGACTTGGTGTGTATGCTAAGGATTCTAAGACTGGTGAATATATGGCATTTACAGGTAATATGTCCGGAATGTTAATTGCAGAATATATCTTATCGCAGAAGGCAGAGAAGAATGCAATTCCTGATAATGGAGCACTTGTTAAGACTATTGTTACAACAAATCTTGCAGATGTTGTTGCCAAGGAATACAACCTTAAGCTTATTGAGGTATTAACAGGATTTAAGTATATTGGTGAGCAGATTAAGTTGTTTGAAGAGAATAATACATATGAGTATATGTTTGGCTTTGAAGAGAGCTATGGATGTCTTGTAGGAACTCATGCAAGAGATAAGGATGCCATAGTAGCGGTTATGATGCTTTGTGAAGCTGCAGCATATTATAAGAAGCAGGGACTCACATTATGGGATCAGATGCTTAATATATATGAGAAATATGGCTATTTCAAGGAGACACTTGTGTCAATTACTAAGAAGGGCAAGGAAGGTCTTGCTGAGATTAAGGGAATGCTTGATAAGCTTAGAGCTAATCCACCTAAGGAAATTGGCGGATACAAGGTTCTTGAAACAAGAGATTATGACAATAATACAATTCTTAAGGCAGACGGAACTGTTACGGAAACAGGACTTCCTAAGTCTAATGTTGTTTATTTTGACCTTGAAGATAATGCATGGTGTTGTGCACGACCATCAGGAACAGAACCTAAGATTAAGTTCTATATGGGTGTTAAGGGAACAAGCTTTGAAGATGCAGACAATAAGGTTGAGAAACTTAAGAATGATATGATGTCAATAGTTGAATAGTATGACAAAGTGGTGAGATTACAGAGAATTTCACCACTTTTTCTAATTTTATACACAAAAATTACACATATTAAATATATACTGACTTATATAATATATCGGAAGGAACAGTGCTTTATGAATTTTGATGATAACTATAATCCATATTCATCTTATGACCCGGATGCGTATATTGAATCAGCAGATAACGGCAAGAATAAGAGAAAGAAGGATAAGAAAGACAGGAAGAAGACAGGATTTTTTAAAAAGGCTGCGGCATACGTAGGTGCGGCAGTATTGTTTGGAGGAATTGCAGGAGCCGTGTGTTATGGTGTAACATACGCAGGACATAAGATTTTTCCAATAGAATATAATGTGGCAGAGAATGGTAGTGACTCTTATGTTAAGCCTATTACTTCTCCTATTTCATCAGATGAGGTTAAGAAGGAAATTACAGCAACAGTAATGGATGTATCCGATATTGTTGATAGTGTGATTACGTCAGTTGTGGCAATTAACGGAACATACGAGACTAAGTATTCCAGTGGTTTTTTTGGCAGTCAGACCTATGAATCAGAGGTCAGTGGTTCAGGAATTATTATGGGAACCAATGATACGGAGCTGTTGGTAGTTACTAATGCACACGTAGTTGATGATGTGGATGATCTTGCTATTACTTTCTATGACGGAAGTAAGGCTGATGCAGTAATTAAGGGGATGAAGAGTAATAAGGACCTTGCGGTTATTGCAGTAAGATTATCAGATATTCCATCAGGTGCCATTTATTCAATAGCTGAACTTGGTGAGACAACTGAAATTAAGGTTGGAGATGCAGCTATTGCTGTAGGTAATTCTATGGGATATGGAATATCTGTTACAACAGGATGTATAAGTGCTCTTAACAAGACGGTTATGGTAGATAAGGTGGAATATTCATCGCTGATTCAGACAGATGCAGCAATTAATCCTGGTAACAGCGGAGGCGCGTTATTTAATTCGTCAGGTGAGGTTATCGGTATTAACTCAGTTAAGATGAGTACAACCGGTGTAGAGGGAATGGGATATGCAATCTCAATTTCTTCAGTTAAAGAGATTATTAAGGAACTTTCACTTGAAGAGACCAGGAATAAATACAGTGATGATGAGAGAGGATATATCGGTATAACAGGTGTTAATATTACATCTGACATTAATACAATGTACGGATATCCGATTGGAATTCAGGTCAGAAGTGTAACCGAGGGCTCGGCTGCATATAATGCAGGAATTGTTAAGAATGATATTATTTTTTCTTTTGATGGTGAAGAGATAACAGATTTTCTTGAGCTTAGTGATATGATGAGATATTACGCAGTTGGAGAGAAGGTTACGGTTGAATATTATCGAATGGAAGATGGAGAATACAAGGAACATTCCGCAGAACTTGTTCTGACAGCGAAGCCGGAATAGATATAATGTGCTAAAGAGGACGATTAGTCGTCCTCTTTTTTGCGTATTGGTTGAATTGTAGAATGATTTATGATAAGATATGCAATATGTTTGTTCACAAGGATACAGTTATAACTGTGGAAAGGAAAGTATGGACGATATAATTAATAATAACACAGATAATACAGATAACGACGAATATGAGAAGATATGTTACCTCTGTCACAGAACAGAGAGTAGAACAGGGAAGATGATTACTCTTCCTCAGAATATTTCAATATGTCCAGATTGTATGCAGAAGACTTTTGATACAATGAATTCAGGACCTTATGAGGACATGATGAAGATGTCGGGTATTCCTAATATTCATTTTATGAATATGTCAGATATACAGGAGACTCCGGCTAAGAAGATTAAGAAGAAGAAAGAAAAGCCCCTTCCACCGATTGATATTAAGAAGGTTCCTGCACCTCACGAGATTAAAGCTATGCTTGACGAGTATGTAATTGGACAGGAGCATGCTAAGAAGGTTATTTCGGTAGCAGTATATAATCACTATAAGAGAGTTGCGGCAAGCTCTAAGGATGCAGTGGAGATTCAGAAGTCTAATATGCTTATGATTGGACCAACAGGTTCAGGTAAGACATATCTTGTTCAGACACTTGCAAGAATTCTTGATGTACCTCTTGCTATTACTGATGCCACATCCCTTACAGAGGCTGGTTACATTGGTGATGATATAGAGAGCGTAATTTCTAAGCTTCTAGCTGCGGCAGATAATGATGTTGAGAGAGCGGAGAGAGGTATTGTATTTATCGATGAGATAGATAAGATTGCCAAGAAGAAGGAGACCAGAAGCAGAGACGTGAGTGGTGAGTCTGTACAGCAGGGATTGTTAAGAATTCTTGAGGGTGCAGATGTTGAAGTGCCGGTTGGTGCTAACAGCAAGAATGCAATGGTTCCGCTTACTACCGTTAACACAGGAAATATTCTTTTTATCTGTGGCGGTGCATTTCCTGACCTTGCAGATATTATTAAGGAAAGACTTAATAAGCAGGCGGCAATAGGATTTACGGCTGACCTTAAGGATAAGTATGACAATGACCCGACTATTCTTGAAAAGGTCACTCTTGAGGATTTAAGAACTTTTGGTATGATTCCTGAATTTTTAGGAAGACTTCCAATTATTTTCTCATTGCAGGAGCTTACAAGAGAGATGCTTGTAAGAATTCTTAAGGAACCTAAGAATGCTATACTTAAACAGTATGAGAAGTTGCTGGAACTTGATGAAGTATTACTTGAATTTGATGATGAGGCGTATGGTGCTATAGCTGATAAGGCTATGGAGAAGAAGACCGGAGCAAGAGCTCTTCGTTCTATCATTGAGGAATTTATGCTGGATATTATGTACGAGATTCCTAAGGATAAGAATATTGGCAAGGTAACTATTACTAAAGAATATATTCAGAACAATGGCGGACCGGTAATCGGAATGAGAGAACAGAGCCTTCCCATGAATCAGTAATAATACAGAGTTCTGAGACATAGAATAAAATAAAAAATGGTTTCAGAATGTATTAACGAGCTTAATTCTAATGATTACACTGAATTTATATTCAGGGATAGTGTTTTTGCCCGCAGAGCCATTAATCTGTCGGATTACTGTATTACGAGAATTGACAGTAAGTGGTCTGTCATAAGTGTGGGTAATGATGACGTAGGCAGACCGGAGTATGAGTCATTTGGATATTCGGTACAGCCTATGATATACGGATTGACGGACATTGGTGCAGTGAATGAAAGTGGAGTATTAAGAATTCGTGAGCAACCTGTTTTGGGGCTTACGGGGACTGGAACCTGTATTGCTGTTATTGATACGGGAATTAACTGGAGACATCTGTCTTTTGTTAACAGAAATAATACTTCCAAAATACGTGTTCTATGGGATCAGGAGACTGATATAGTATACAATAGAGATATGATTAACCGAAGTCTGGCATCCGGAGAATCTGACATACCGGGAGATGAGATTGGACACGGAACTTATACGGCAGGGATTGCATGTGGAAATGTGAACTCTGCCGGTTTTTTTTCCGGTGTAGCCCCCGGAGCCGAGCTTATAGTTGTTAAGGTGAAGCAGGCTAAGCAGAATTTAAGAGATTTCTATTATGTAAGAGATGGAGTACCTGCTTACTCGGAGGTAGATATTATGCGGGCCCTCAGTTTTGTAAAAGAATACGCCGAGGAAAATGCCGTCCCCGTATCCATAGTTATAGGCATGGGAACATCTCTTGGCTCTCATTCGGGAGCAAGTCCCTTAGCCAATATGATTGCAGATATA
This sequence comes from Butyrivibrio sp., assembly GCA_045542375.1. GTDB lineage: Bacteria > Bacillota > Clostridia > Lachnospirales > Lachnospiraceae > Eshraghiella. Next base: position 4,075 of record JAZQKW010000004.1, on the reverse strand, counting down.
TCTGGAATAAGTGGGGTATGTGTAACCCTTCCGGGAGGAAATGAAGGTGGTGAAAGACTTCATTTCAAGGGAAGAAATGAAGGTGCTGAACCCGTAAGGGCAGAAATCAGAATAGGAAGGGGAGTAAAAGGTTTTACGGCAAATGTATGGTCAAAGGCACCATATGTATATACTGTGGAGATTATTTCCCCAAGCGGTCAGGTTGTAGGACGGATACCTGCAAGAAATGAAACTACAACACTTACTTTTCCTTTTGAAAACAGCACTATATATGTGTACTACAGGCGTAATGAGGGAATATCAGGTGCCAATCTGATAACCTTACGTTTTGCTGCACCGGCAGAAGGAATTTGCATATTAAATCTGTACAATAACAGAGATGAATCTGGTGATGTTGATGTGTGGATAATGAACAGATCACTAATAGGAGATAATGTATTTTTTCTCACTCCGGATGTATACACAACAATTACGGACCCGGGAAATCTTGCATCAGGGATTACTGTTAGTGCCTATGATTACAGAGACAATTCAATATATGGAGACAATGGCAGAGGCAATAACTGGTACGGAATTTTAAAACCTGATTTTGCAGCACCGGGAGTGGATATAACGGTTCCGTCATATACAGCTGTCAACAGGTATGAAAATCGAAGCGGAACCAGCATTGCCGCAGGCTTTTATGCAGGAATGGCAGGCCTTTTACTTGAGTATGGAATTGTAAGGGGAAACATTCCATATATAAGTACCAATGAAATAAGGAATATTACAATAGATGGATGTGAACAGTCCCAGGGGATTATATATCCTAACAGAGAATGGGGTTATGGAAGAGTTAACATATATAATTCAATAGAAAATTTAAGAGAATAAAAAATAATAAGGAATTATTATGTGCTCAGTCGTATAATATATGAAAGGGTAAAAATCCCGGACAACAGGAGGAAACGCTATGTTTGACGGCGCAGGTAGCTACCGCCGATTCCTTAATGGCGAAGAAAGTGCTTTTGACGAAATAATGAACGAACTGTTTAGAAAGCTGGTATTTTTTATTGACGGTTATGTACATGACTGCTATACGGCAGAAGACCTTGCTATTGATGTGTTTTCAGATCTTATAGTACATAAGCACCGGTATAATTTTAAGGTGTCGCTTAAAACATATCTTTTTATGATTGGAAGAAGTCGTGCGCTTGATTATATTAAGCATCGCAAGGTTATTGATTTCGTGGAGATTAATGAAGCAGAGGGCTTCTCAGATGATGAAAGAGTATTGGAGCAGACAGTCCTTGATGATGAGAGAAAACGCATGGTTAATGAGGCGATTACTAAATTACCGGAGGATATGCGTGAGGTTGTGCATCTTATTTATTTTGAAGATATGACCTACGCTGAAGCAGCTAAAGTTATGAAGAAAACAGCTAAACAGGTTGATAATCTTTTGTATCGTGCCAAAACACAGCTTCGCATCATTCTTGGGAAGGATGGTGAGCAGTTAATATGAGAGATTTAAATGAATGTAAGGCGGAGATATTTCGCCGTGGTGAAAAAAGAATAAGAGAGCGCAGGGCTAAAATTACAAAAACCATCGCAATGTGTGTACCTGTATTTTTGCTTATTGCAGTATTATCAGTGAATATTATAAGAGATATACATAAGGGCAGAAAGATGGATATGGACTTAAGTTTTAATGATTCGGAAAATTATGAAGGCGCATATAAGCCGGATGGTTTACCGGGTAATGAGTCAATTGAGGGAGATGGAGTGGCAGGTATGCAGTCTAATGGTTTTTCGTTTAACTTAACCTGGGGCTGTTACGGTGTCAGCTCATATGACAGTGAGACAGGTATTCTTGTGAAGACTAATGATGCAACTAATCCGGAAGAGTATGTAACAACTTACTATCTGACGGAAGAGGAAAAAAAACAGATATACAACCTGATTGAAGATTTGGATATGGAAAAATATCCTGATGAATACAATCCACATAATAATGGAATAATGTCAAGCCCTTCAATGACATTGGTACTGTCTGTGAAAAACGGAGATTTTCAGAAAACAATTATGGCAGAAGATATCGCATTGACGTATGAATGTGACAATGTAAAGGGACAGAAGTTCTTGTATACCTGTAAAATGATACAGGATATACTTGTGGAAACAGAGGAATGGGAAGCCCTTCCGGAATATGAATATTTATACGATTAAGGAGGAAAAAATTATGAAAAAGACAGTTATTATTTTGATTCTTGTATGGATTATGGCATTTAACATGACAGGATGCAGCAAGGATGTTAAGGCACAGAACTTAATGGAGGGAATTACACCTAATGAAATAACTGTATTGGAGGATTTGGGTGAATATAATCCTATAGTAGCTGAGTTTGCACTGAATCTGTTTAAGGCGTGCAATGAAAAAGGAAAGAATACTTTAATATCACCGGTGTCAGTGCTTAGTGCTTTGGCAATGACATATAATGGAGCAGATGGAAGAACTTATGAGCAGATGGAGAAAGTTTTTGGTATGGCTGCAGACGATATTAATCTGTACTTTCACAGCTATATGAACAAGCTGCCTCAGAGTAAAAATTATAAACTTAGTCTTGCTAACTCAATATGGTTCACAGATGATGAACGCTTTACGGTTAACAAGGATTTTCTTCAGACAAATGGAGATTATTACGGTGCAGATATTTACAAAGTACCGTTTAATAATAAGACCTGTGACGAGATTAATGATTGGATAAAAGACAGGACAGAGGGTATGATTCCTGAGATTTTGGATAGTATACCTAGCGATGCGGTTATGTATCTTGTAAATGCGCTTGCTTTTGAAGCAGAATGGGCTGAGGTATATTACGAGGATGATGTAAGGGATGGTGTTTTTACTGATGAAAAGGGAAATAAATCAGATGTGGAATTTATGTATGGTTCGGATTATGTGTATTATGAAGATGAATATGCAACCGGTTTTATGAAGTATTATAAAGATTGTAAATATGGCTTTGTCGCACTGCTTCCTAACGAGGGAGTAAGCGTTTCAGAGTATATGGACACACTCAGTGGGGAAAATCTGTATAGCATGTTAGCGAATCCGGTATATGCTACTGTTCATACATCAATTCCTAAATTTGAAACAGATTATGATGTTGAAATGGGAAAAACACTTAAAGAAATGGGTATGACAGATGCCTTTGACTATAAAGAGGCAAATTTTAGCAGGCTTGGAGAATCTAAAGAAGGTAATATTTTCATTGACAGAGTACTTCATAAGACTTATATATCTGTGGGAGAAAAAGGAACAAAAGCAGGTGCAGCAACCGTTGTAGAAATGGTGGATGGCAGTGCAATTGAGGATCCGTCAGACATTAAGACGGTTAACCTTGACAGACCATTTGTGTATATGATTGTTGACTGTGAGAACAATATTCCATTATTTATTGGAACAATGATGAATATTAATTAGTAAAATGTTAGAAGGTTGCAGACATTAAGTTTGCAACCTTCTTTTTGTCTATAGGACTATTTACTTGCAGTCAAAGGATGGGTTGAATGCATATACATTTTTCTCATTAAGTTTATCCTGAGTAAGGACAAGTGCCTCGCCGAAACGCTGGAAGTGAACGATTTCACGTTCTCTTAAGAAGCGGAGTGGTTCAACAATATCCGGGTCTTTGATGACTCTTAACAGGTTGTCGTATACAACTCTTGCTTTCTGCTCTGCTGCAATCATATAACAACAACTTAGAAATTCCAGTGTATCTCTATTGGAACATTTCTTGTTCCGGGAATACGTCTGTCTACTGAAACATGGTCAATGAGTAATTCAATCATTTCTCTTGTAAGGTGATTTGGATTAACGTAGTTATTGATAAGCTCAGCAGGAGCATATTTAATATTTGAAAGTTGTTCTGTCGTGTCACTTATAAGATTTTTAAGTCTTTCACGCTCTTTCGTAAAATCTTTTGCCATTTCAATGTAGTCAATTTCACTAATAATTCCCTTAACCTTATCCATATACAATTCCCTGAGAGCTCTGGAAATTGTGGCAATTTTGTTCTCGTAGGTTGTGATG
>JAZQKW010000003.1:0-6255 GCA_045542375.1 Butyrivibrio sp. | reverse complement strand
TTGTTTTCCATTTTATCACCACTACCTTTCCCATTCTCCCTTACCCAATCTCCATATACTTCTTTATCTGCTCCATCACCGGCTTAAGCTTCGACCGGCTTATAGGTATAATCATCCCATTCTGTAAAAGGACATTTCCGTTGCTGACGAATTTGATTTTGTCCATGTTAACTATGTAGCTCTGGTGCACTCTTATGAAGTTTCCATGAAGCTCCGATTCCAGTTCTGCAAGCTTCATATAGCACCTACACTGTGTATCAGAGAGATGAAATACTATCTGTCTCTTGTCGCTTTTTATGTAAAATACTTCGCTCATTTTGAGAGAAAGAACTCTGTTCTTTCCTACGCCACTGCCAATTCGGATGACGTCGAAATTGGTCTCGTCCACCATTTTAATGACTTTGTCCAGTGCGTCACTTAAATATTTCCGTTCCATTGGTTTAGTGAGAAAATACACCGGGTTAATTCTAAAGATGTCTTTAACCTTTTCAATCTGGCTTGTCGTAAAAATTATTTTGATATGAGGATATTCCTTGATAATCGTCTCTGCCAGATATATTCCGTCCTGATTTCGCAGGCAGATGTCGATAAATACAATGTCAACCTGACCCTTGGCTTCATCCATTATGTGCGTAACAAGTGCAAATGGATTACTGAAAGTCTGAATCTGTGCTTTGTCGTTTAGAATATTGCTAATTTCCCTCTTTAAAATAAGTGCCTCGTTCTCTTCGCTGTCGCATATAACTATGTGAATCATATCCCTACCCTACAACTTCTTAACTATATTTTTTATACTACAAATTACATCTGATTTGGCTAATATGTAATTTTTAGTCACTTAGATGTCATTTTTTGAAATCTTAGCACTTGTTTTGTAGTAATCTCAACAATCACACCGCACTGGGATGTGTCAGTGCACACGAAAATGCTCTATTGCAAGTTTCTTTGTTATGTGCAATAATGGTCTAAAATTTTCGTGAGGTACAAAAAATTGATATTAAGGGATATCTATCTTGAGCTAAGTGAGATATTTGATTTTAGATATGAGAAAAATCTGAATGGTTCGTACCGTGTGAATACAGTTATTGCCTGTGTGGTATATCCGGAATTATACACCAATGAGGATTTTACAGAAAAAGATATCGGATATTTTTTAAAGCATAGCGACTTTACATATCAGCACTATCCTAATATAAGAAATTCTTTTTCTGAGCTGATGAATCCGAAGGATGGCAGCACAAGATTTCCGGTGGCAGAATTTGCAGACCGGATTGATATTAAGTGCATGTATTCATATTATAGAGAATTAATTACGGGACTTAGTACAGAACATTTAGAACAGCTTAATAATTTTATTGATAATACATTAGAGTCGGAATCGGTACTTCACTCCAGACTTCGTCTGTTCTGCAGTGAAAAGCATGAGTTTCTCACATGGATTATCATATCTTCAATGTTTAACAGGAATATTTTTGAGGACAAAATCAATGGATACATAGAATCTGTTCAGGATACTACTGATATATTTGCACCGGAAGATTTAACCGGTCACGAGCAAAGCCTTTCTCTTCAACGGAACTTGAGAAGGGTGAATATACTGACAGCTTCACTTATTATTTCCGTATGCATTCAGTTCATATTGGTATTTACACCACACCTCAGGCGTCAAGCCGCAGATATTTCTTACTATTTTTTTGTATTATTATACTCATTCATCACCATTGGAATATGGATTTCACATGGGCTGGCTACATATAAGCTTACTAATCTGAGAACACATTTCCATTTTAGTAACAGCTACCCGGATTTTGATGAGGATTCTTTGAAGACAAATTTAAAAACCAAACCTCACAATTCCTTCCTTGAGAAGAAGCGTTCCAGATTCAGGTGTATTTACTTTACTGTGTGTTTGTTGCTGTGTATGCTGTCCTTAATACCTGCAATACTTGTGAACAGTTTTCCTTTCTTTGCCGGTGTTGTATTAATATTTATTTTAATATATTTATGTGCAGAAAGAACAGTAGCAGGCTATAATCACAGAACTTTTTATGATGGATTGACCACTAATGCGAAACCTAATCCCTACCGGGGTATGGCCAAAATATATAAGTGGGAATATGAAAAAACTAAGTTCAATTTCAAGGACAAATATTATAAAAATAACGTTCCTGTTCATAGCAGCGAATGCTACAAAAACATATTTTACCTTGCTTATGACAGGAACAAATGGGCATTAATTAATCTGTACCTGCTAATAGTATATACCAATATATATGTTCTTGTGATTGCATCATTAAGTGCTATAATCACAGATAAATCGGTATTTTTCCGATTACCTGAAGGTATGAATATTAATTTACTTATTATGATATACATATCTACCATTGGTGTATTCTGTATAGTTTCTACATTGTGTAACAGAAATTATTTTACAGCGGCTTCGGTTGCTCTTTTCAGTCTGGCACGCATTAGACAGAATCCGTCTGATGCAGTTAAGTTATACCTGTCTATGCAGTCAGATAACATAATTAAGGAAGTGGATGTTGCACGAGGTATCTATGTATACAATATATCTCGTTTTGAACAAAATGAACTTATAGAAAATATTTTTCCGGAATCAGACCGTATGCTCTATTACCATCAGGGAGTTACCTACAGGTACGCTCTTAGAATGACTTACTGGTTCGTGTATGCCATTACGATTGCTTTACTGGTATGGCATATGCAGAACTTTACATGGTTTATACCGGTCACATTAATTATTTTATCAGCATATCTATTATCAAAATGGCTCGTTATCGACCGGATACACTATCGCAGGCTGATTAAAGAGATTAAGAAGCTTTCTTCTTCAAAAGAAGAATAGATGTAAGTGTTATCAGTCCTACAGGAATTATTAGAATAAGTTTGGCAAGTCCCGTATTAAACAGCTTGCCTAACACGCTTATAATAACCATCCCAACTCCGGTCCCTGCTCCATTAAAATATGAAGACAAAGCAGCTACCCTGCCGATTTTCTCGGCAGGGGCTTTTTCTGTTACAACTAATAACATAAGGTTAGTTGCCGCAAAAAATCCGCCAATCATCATTCCCCATGTAACCCCAATTAATACAGGCAGCTCCCATTTAAAGATTCCTGTTAACACAAAAACAACCGTTCCAACTATTGCAATCAGTATATCTGCGACAATTACTTTTTTCCTTGATAATCGGTCTGACAGATATCCACTTACAAGTGTTATCGCCATGGTAATAACAGGCTGAATTATCATTGCAGTCTGTATCATATCTTCGCTATCTAATGTCATTGATACTATAGGTTCGTTGTAAAAAGTAACAGCCGCAACACCTATTCCCCAGAAAAAAAGTGGTAAGAGGTACATCATCAATCCACGAATGCTGCCTGGTGCCTTTTCCTTTGACAACGTTAGGGTGGCTTTAGGCAATGGTTTTCTGAGGTCTTTTGGCATCCATATCATAGTGATTGCCATTGCTACAGCCACTAATATAATTCCCACCAAATACATTTTTCGCCAGTCACCGGTTCCGTTTCTTGTAAAGGCAATCACCATCCCTGCCAATGCTGCCACAGCCGCAAGTACACCTCTTACAGTTCCCCTACGCTCTTCTCTGATTTCATCTACTATATATATGTACTGAATATCCACGCTGCATCCAAATGACACCAGTGAATTACCAAGCAGAAACAGGAGCCAGTTATCCGTAGTCATACAGATTGCTGCTCCTGACATAAGGATTCCAAAGCTAAGAATCAATACTTTTTTCTTACCAAGGTAATCCACCAATATTTTCGCCATGGGCGCAAGTGCCGCAATAACATAGAACGGAATTGCAACCGAATTAAGTAATACCGTTGCTTCTTCAAGTCCTATATTTTGCGGCACCATTAATAAATCCTTAAGATACAAGGATTGTATTTTGTCATATAATTCTGAACAACAAGAATCAGAAAATTGTATAAATATCAGCCAAAAAACTAAAAATCCCATCTTCCCTTACTCCGGATAATTAAGTCTCTCCTTAACCGGATTAGCAAGCACTTCCGAATCAAATTTTGCCATATAATACTTCGCCATAGACAAATTATTATCAAGATAATTGCCACAGTCTCTTGGAGAATATCCCGGAATCTCGCCTTCGAATCCGGCGATGAAAGCTGACATCTCCTTGAGAAGAGGAAGTATGTCGGCTGACGCAAGGTCTCCTACCAGTATAAGATAAAATCCTGTTCTGCATCCCATCGGGCCAAAATAAATCACGTTCTCTTTCCACTTAGGATGATTTCTAAGGAATGTTGCGCCAAGGTGTTCTATTGTGTGAATACCTGAGGTATCCATTACAGGCTCAACATTAGGTCTTGTAAATCTTAGGTCAAATGTAGTTATTGTCAGTGCACCTATTTTATCCTGTCTTGACACGTATACTCCTGTAAGCAGGTCAAGATGATTAACTGTAAAGCTTGCTATTTTATCCATTGTATCTGTTGCTCCTATCCTATTAATTCAAGCAGTTCTGACTTGCTGATTGCACCTACCGTTTTCTTAACGACTGTCCCGTTCTCGAAAACCATGAATGTAGGAATGCTCATAACCTTGTAACGCTCTGCAAGTTCCGGATTCTCGTCGATATCCACCTTAACAATCTTAACATCCGGTGTGATGTCAGATACCTGTTCAAGCACCGGTGCCATCATTGAGCAAGGGCCGCACCATGTGGCAAAAAAATCCACAAGTACTTTACCTTCTGCTTTGATTACTACTTCTTCAAAATCTGCTGTTGTAACATGTTTTACCATTTAATTTCCTCCTTGCAATACATAATCTACTTCATATTGTTCCATGACAGGGATGTTATCATACCTTGTCTGTTTAATTTCCTCTGCAGTATTAATATCTATTAATTCCCGAAGAACAACTGAATGATTCTCAACAGGTATGTAGGCTGTCTTACCTTCCTTAAGAGAACGCAGTCCGTAATACATAACTGTGTCTCCGTTCTTCTGTGTAAGCTTCGTTATCTCTTCAACCTTGCACACTCCCAGTGTCTCGCTGTATATTATATCCTTTTTCTGAAACATACTGCCTCCAAGTACTATCTAAACTATACTATATTTTTACCATATGGAAAAAACTTTTGCAAATAATTATATTTTTTACATATTTTTCCACTATTTGTACTTTGTCTGTTATTCCGACAGTAAACTCTTTATAATATATAATGTTAGAAAGGAGCGTGACTTTATGATACTAATCGGGAATAATATTAAAGCTTTAAGAAATGAATATAAGTTGACCCAGAGTGAACTTGCGCAGAAATTAGGTGTTACCAAATCCACGGTTTCAGCATACGAAAATGACACACGTTTACCTTCCTACGATGTTCTCATCAGGCTTTCACAGGTATTTCGAACAAGCACCGATTCAATAATTAACGATACCGGTGCCAAGACCATAGATGTGAGCAATCTGGATGCAGAACAGATTATGACTGTAGAACGCCTGATTTCTTATTTATTAGAGTTGAACGAACTCAAGAAGTAACAACACCAACACTGCCTGTATGCTTAGCATTACAGGCAGTCCTACTGCAAACTTCTTTTTTCTTGTCTTATGTCTGAATGTGTACATCGCTAACAATCCGCCCAGACTTCCGCCCACTGCGGACATTGTCATAAGCGTTGCTTCGCTTATTCTCCACTGTTCATGAATAGCCTTGTATTTATCAACCGCATACACTATAAATGTTGCAAGATTAATAATTGCAAGATAGCAAAATATGTAGATTAACATTTTATACAATTCGTCCTTTATCCATTTCGTATATCTTATCGCAGAGGATTCCTATGTCTTCAGAATTGTGGGATACCAGTAAAATTGTTTTTCCCTGTTCTTTTAAATCCATCAAAATATTCCTTACCATAGCCACACATTCCTTGTCAAGACCATTCATAGGCTCATCAAGTATCAGTGTATCCGGATTCTCCATTAGTGCCTGAGCAATACCGAGACGTTGTCTCATTCCAAGACTATATTTATGAACATGTTTATTTCTATTTTCATATAACCCGACTACTTTAAGAATATCTTCAATTTCTTTTTTACCTATTTTTTTCTTAAGCATTGCCAGTTCCTTCAGATTTCTCATTCCGGAATAGTAAGGTATAAATGTAGGAGTTTCAATAATAATCCCTGTATTATCCGGAAAGTCCGTGTCTCGTCCTATTTTTTTACCGCC
>JAZQKW010000002.1:0-17657 GCA_045542375.1 Butyrivibrio sp. | reverse complement strand
TAGCCGTTAAAGAAAGCCAATATACAGTTCCTACAGTCTCTCTTACTTTGCTTTTCTTCTTTTCTTCAACAGAATACTCGCTTTCCTTTAAAAGCTTTTCCATACTTCCCCAACGGATTCCGTTAAGGACAAACATTGAAGCACCTATGCCTGCAATTGCAATTGTCACGCAAATCATACAAATTGAAAAAAAATCAATTTCATATATACCTCCCACCAAGAGTGGTATAACCGAAATTATACATACACAAGTTGCTGTAATATTGCAACGAACATATCGGTCTCTACATTCTTTTTGCTTTTCTTTTACCATACCGCTTACACCATATTCAAGCTCAAAGGGCTCTGTTTTATCTAGATACTCATAAGGTGCATTCTTAAATCCTGCGTACACAAACATGGCAACTGCCACTGTAACAATTAAAATAAGTGTTACAAGTCCTATAACCGCTACCATTCTTTCTGTGATACCTAACATCTGTTCTTCTGAAAATCCAGCTAACATGATAAGTGTAATCGGTGAAATGACACACAAAAATGTTGCAATAGCAGTTATCAATGACGACCATCTTTTATGTGCGATATATTCATTGGCCTCTTCCATTGATACTCTCTTCACTTCCAAGCCGGAATTTTCATCTGTAAATTCCTCATCTTCAATTTCATCTTTTAATAAGTAATCTGTTGTCACTCCGAACAAATTACTCAATTGAAGCACCTTACCCAAATCCGGAACTGTCTGTGCTCCTTCCCACTTGGATACCGCCTGACGGGATACATTCATCTTATCTGCCAGTTCTTCCTGTGACCAGCCGTTCTTCTTTCTCAGTCTAATTATCTTATCAGCTAAAATCATCTCTAATTCCTCCTAGATTCATATTCGGGGCTAACGCCATCCGTTACTCCAAATATAGCTTTTCTACGGGTTGCGTTCTACCAAATAGGGCTTGAAATTCGTCAACCGAGGGTTGCATCAGGCTTTCCACTCATCTTTTAGTATGGAAAAATACAGTCTTCCCACATATTCTCCGTTCATATAAAAATAATCTCTCAATGTCCCTTCGTATGTAAGACCACATTTTTCTATAACACGTTTTGATGGTGTATTGATAGTTTTGGTACATATCTGGACTTTATGTAAATTCATTTTTTCAAATCCGTAGGCAATAACTGCCTTAGTAGCCTCTGTTGCAAGACCCTGACGCTGAAAATCCGAGCCTATGCAATATTCAATCTCTGCAAAATGATTCTTGTTATCCACCAGAAAATATGCTATCTGTCCTATACATTCCACAGAGTCCTTTTCAATAATTGCCCATCGGTAATAATCTTCTCTTTCATATGAGCCTATGTACTTATCAAGTAGTTCTTTAACAGCCTCCTTGGTGGTATATACCGGTTCAGAATACAGTGATTGTATCTTCTCATCAGCAATCCAGTATCTGAGCATTGCATCATCATCTGTATATTCAAATCTACGGAGAATAAGTCTTTCTGTTTCTATTATCTGTGTTCCTGTGTGTGTAAGCATAATTATTCCTTTCTATATAATTCGCACTCTTCATCATGTGAATAAATAATCCCAACCGCCTGCAAATACGAATATATAATTGTAGAGCCCACGAATTTCATTCCTCGTTTCTGCAAATCGGCAGATATGGCATCAGATATAGCGTTGGTTGTAACTCCGGTCTCATACAAGGTATCTTCTCCGGCATATTCCTTAAGATAATTGTAAAAAGATCCATATTCCTTAACCATATCTCTGAAAATCCTGCTATTGTTAATACTTGCCCTAATCTTCAGTTTATTTCTTATGATGTCCTTATTATCTAATAGCTCAGTTATTTTGACATCATCATATTCACATACCTTGTCTATATCAAAATTATCGTATGCCTCCCTAAAACTGTCTCTTTTGTTCAAAACACATTCCCAGGAAAGCCCTGCCTGAAAGGATTCAAGGATAAGCATTTCATATAAATACTCATCCTTAAAATTAGGCACGCACCACTCATTATCGTGGTATTCTATATATCGTGGGTTCTTTAGGTTACACCATTTACATCTCTTAATCATAATTTAATCCCTACCGTACTTATTGCTGTAACAATCATTCCAATTGATACAACCGTCACATCAATTCCATAATTCATGCTTACCAACTGCCCAACAACTGAAAATACAATGCATACTGCCGCAAAAATACCGAATCTTACAAAATGTTTCTTTGCATAGGCTTTTCTTCGTTTCTCCCCTGCTTCCTTTGCAGTATCATAATCGGTTCCGTTATACCAATAAACATACCCTGTCAGATATATTATTAATGTTAAAAGTGCAACGCTTGTAGTACACAAATTAATGGTAATTCTTATTGATATATTTTTATCATCTATTGGCAAAAGTGCAGCACCAGTCATTGCAGCGATAAAAAATACCAACCACAACACTAGACCTATGTAGCTTTTCTTGTATTCTTTTTCTTCCATGAGTACTCCTTAAACAACTATACCTTTACATATAACGATAAAGACCTTTCCTAAACTTTATTGAGATAGGGAAGGTCTTATCTGGCAACTCACTCTATATCAATTGCTTTCAATTGATTTAATTATATCACATAGAATGATTACTTCAATATTATGTTGTAATTACTGTTTAATAACCTCTGAAAATTCAAGATTCATATATTCAACAATATCTTCAAGTTCCGGCTCTGTAACTTCCAATATGTAATTAGTATCGTTCTTACCTACCTCTGTAACCTTTAATGCAATAAGGCTATGGTACTCATCTTTTGTTGCAAGTACAAGAACTGCTCCCTCTGAAATTTCTTTCTCAGAAGCTATAAACAAAGTGTTATCCTGCAAAACATAATCTCCACAGGAAATAAAATCCATTACATTGTCTTTATATACAATTTCCTCAACATTTCCATATTCTTTAGTTAAATAGTGTTCCCATGTTCTATCAATCCTTCATATTCCTCATCCTCCTACTTTTTTCACAATTATATCTCACTTGAGTGATATTTTGATAGAAGAAACAGTAATTGAAAGAATTCAGAATTTAATGAATTTTAAACATTGGAGTATTTATAAACTTGCAAAAGAATCCGAACTTCCATATTCAAGCCTTAATAATATTTTTACTCGCAGAACCTGTCCTTCTGTTGCTACTTTGGAAAAAATATGTAAAGGATTTAATATAAGTCTTTCAGAATTTTTTAACTATGAAACTAACCCATTAAGAGTATCAACGATATCAGAAGAACATCAGAAACTTATTAATGAATATGAAACTTTGTCCGCAAATGATAAGCAATTATTGCAAGCTTATCTGCGCGGTCTTCACAAACGTTAAACAGGGCCGTCATTATGACAGCCCTGCACCTATTTTACACTCTACAGCATCGCCGCATGTCTATCCGGATAAGAACCTAACGAAATATTCAGGTTATCATTCTTAGCCTTAATGGCATCAATGAATTCCTTCTCATCCGTATCTTCCTTGAGCACAACAATATACTGCAATTCATAAAGCGTACCCCTGTGGGTAGTCTTGATAAATTTAATATCATAGTGCTTGAGATACATTTCAAATATCTCGCCAAATACCTGCTTATAGTTAAGATTCTCGTGAACCGTTACTTTAAGAAGCTGCTCCTCCGACTGTTTCTCTCCGTAAGGGGTCTTAGAGAGGATAAAAAACATTACACAGATAATCACTGTGGTTACCGCACCAAAAAGAATAAAGCCCAAGCCTGCTGCAAGACCTATTGCCATTACAAAGAACACTATGGCAATGTCCTTAGACTTACCCTCAACACTTCTGAAACGCACTAATGAAAATGCCCCCGCAAGTGAAAAAGCTCTGGCAATATTACTACCTACAAGCATTATTACAATGGATACAATTGCCGGGAGAATCGCTATTGTAATAGCAAAATCCTTAGTGTATGTACCCTTCTTCTGGGTGTACATGTAACATATGGAAATAATCAGGCCAAGTATAATCGCACCCAAAATACTTATCAACGAGCCTGATGCAGAAATGGTAGAATCCGTTGCATTTAGAATTGATTCAAACATAATATCGCCTCCCTACCTTATTATATATGTATATTTTACAATAAAACGGTAATAATGGCAATTATGTATTTTTTTAGAGACAATCACTATATATTGTGTTTTTTAATAATTTTCTAAGTTTTTTGATACAAAATATAGTAGACATAAGTATAACTTAGTGCTATAATGAACAACGTGGAAAATAAAAATGGAGGATATACGAATGAAGGTTATAAAGAGAGATGGTCGTGAAGTATCATACGATCGTAATAAAATTATCATCGCAATTCATAAAGCTAATGATGAAGTTCCTATCAGCGAAAGAATTACCGATGAGAAGATCCACGGAATAGTTACATCAATTGAGAAGCTTGGAGTTAATACACTTCAGGTAGAAGAAATACAGGATATGATTGAACAGAAGTTAATGGCTGAACGTAAATTTATTCTTGCCAAGACTTATATCATCTATCGCTATCAGAGACAGATGATTCGTAAGTCTAATACTACTGATGAATCAATCTTAGGTCTTATACAGCAGACCAACAAGGATGCAATGGAGGAGAATTCTAACAAGAATGCTACTGTTGCGTCTACACAGCGTGACCTTATAGCCGGAGAAGTATCAAGAGACCTTACCAATCGTTTACTCTTACCTGAAAAGATTTCCAAAGCTCACAATGAAGGTGTCATCCACTTTCATGATGCAGATTATTTTGTACAGTCAATTTTCAACTGCTGTCTCATAAATATCAGCGATATGCTTGATAATGGAACTGTTATGAACGGCAAGATGATTGAGAGTCCTAAGAGCTTTCAGGTTGCATGTACCGTTATGACACAGATTATTGCGGCAGTTGCAAGCAGCCAGTACGGTGGTCAGTCAGTAGACGTTCGCCACCTTGGTAAATACTTAAGAAAGACTAAGGAGAAATTCTTAAGAACATATACTGAAAAATTTGCGGACATCCTTTCACCGGAAGACATTGAGAAAATCGCTACTGACAGAACAATGGACGAGTTAAAGTCAGGTGTTCAGACAATTCAGTATCAGATTAATACATTAATGACAACCAACGGACAGTCACCTTTCGTAACACTTTTCCTTAACTTACGTCAGGATGACCCATATATTGAAGAAAATGCACTTATTATTGCAGAAATTCTCAAGCAGAGACTTCAGGGTATTAAGAATAAGTCAGGTGTTTTTGTAACTCCTGCTTTCCCTAAGTTAATCTATGTGCTTGATGAGCATAACTGCCTTGCAGGTGGCAAATACGACTACCTTACAAGACTTGCCATCGAATGTTCATCTAAGAGAATGTACCCTGATTATATCTCAGCTAAGAAGATGCGTGAGAACTATGAAGGCGAAGTATTCTCTTGTATGGGATGTCGCTCATTCCTTAGTACATGGAAGGATGAAAATGGTAATTACAAATGGGAAGGACGTTTCAACCAGGGTGTTGTCAGCCTTAACCTTCCACAGATTGGTATTATTGCCGGCGGTAACGAAGAATATTTCTGGGAGCTTATGGAAGAGAGACTTGCTCTGTGTTTTGAAGCTCTTATGTGCAGACATAAAGCCCTTGAAGGCACACTTTCAGATGTGAGCCCAATTCACTGGCAGTATGGTGCAATCGCAAGACTTGCACCGGGAGAGACAATTGACAGTCTCCTTCATGGCGGCTACTCTACTATCTCGCTTGGATACATTGGACTTTATGAGCTTACCAAGCTTATGACAGGTGTAAGCCATACAGACCCTAAGGGAACAGAATTTGCCCTTAAGGTAATGAAGAGACTTCGTGAAGCCTGCGATACATGGAAACGTAACACCGGACTTGGTTTTGGTCTTTACGGAACTCCTGCTGAAAGCCTTTGCTACAGATTTGCAGAGATTGACAGAAGAAAATTCGGTGATATCGAGGACGTTACGGACAAGGGTTACTACACTAACTCATACCATGTTGATGTTCGTGAAAAGATTGATGCCTTCAACAAGTTCCAGTTTGAAAGCCAGTTCCAGAATATTTCATCAGGTGGAGCTATCTCTTATGCAGAGATTCCTAACTTAAGACATAACCTTCCTGCTTTGGAAGAGCTTGTTAAGTTCATCTATGACAATATTCAGTATGCTGAATTCAACACTAAGTCAGACTACTGTCAGGTATGTGGTTATGACGGAGAGATTATCATCAACGACAAATTAGAATGGGAATGCCCACAGTGTCATAACAAAGACCACAACAAAATGAACGTAACAAGAAGAACCTGCGGATATCTTGGAGAGAACTTCTGGAATGTAGGTAAGACCAAGGAAATCAACTCACGAGTTCTTCACATCTAATAAGGAAACAGAATAATGAATTTTGCAGATATCAAACAGAACGATGCGGCTAACGGCCCTGGAATAAGAGTTTCTCTTTTTGTAAGCGGCTGTACCCACCACTGTAAAGGATGTTTCAATGAGGTAACATGGGATTTCAATTACGGAAATCCCTTTACTTCTCAGGAAATAGATTTAATAATTGAATACTTAAAGCCATCCCATGTATCAGGTCTCACCCTTCTTGGTGGCGAGCCTATGGAGCCACAGAACCAGCCTGGTATTCTCCCACTTCTCCGCAAGGTCAGAGAGGTCTATGGTAACACCAAAACAATCTGGATGTACACCGGTTATCTTTTTGACAGGGATATATGTGGCAGAATGTGCAAGGAATTGCCGGAGACGAAAGAAATTCTCTCCTACCTTGATGTAATTATGGATGGTCCATATGTAGAAGCACTTAAGGATCTTAGTGCATACTTCAGAGGTTCAAGCAACCAGCGTGCCATAGATGTTCCTGCCACCCTCAAAAATGGCGGTGAAATCGTTACCTGGGAGCCTGATAAGCCAATATATGTATTTCCTAACACTTAAGAAAGAAAAGGTATCAATATGTCAACATTAATCAAAATTAAAAAGCTTAACGATAAAGCAGTAATTCCTACCTATGGTTCTGAATATGCTGCAGGTGCAGACCTTTACGCATGCATGGACGAGCCTGTTACAATCGGCAGCCATGAAACAGTTATGATTCACACAGGCCTTGCAATGGAAATTCCTGCAGGCTATGCAGGTCTTATCTACCCAAGAAGCGGACTTGCATCAAAGCGTGGACTTGCTCCTGCCAACAAGGTTGGAGTTGTTGACCCGGACTACAGAGGTGAATTTATGGTGGCACTTCACAATCATTCAGAAGTTCCACAGACTGTAGAGCCTATGGAAAGAGTTGCCCAGCTTGTGATAACACCGTTTATTACCGCTGAATTTGAACTGGCAGATGAACTTGACGACACCGTAAGAGGTGCCGGTGGATTTGGGTCTACAGGATATAAATAGAATAGGTTACAAAAGGGAAAAATCAATTAAGACGTGAAGGCACAGGAAAATCGACCTATTATGTTAGATTAAAATAATACAGTGGAAATCGGTTAATGCCGATTTCCACTTTTTAACTACTATAAATTCCCAAAAAGTTCATCCACCGCTTCTATCGCCTTTAAATACCTTTCCTGGTAATCCCCGGCAATACATACATACGACTTACCATGTTCATCAAACAGTTTTTTAATCTGCACGGAATATTTTTCCCTGTCTCTTTCTATAATCTCGCTTCTGCCTCCGTCTCTTACAAACTTCACATCCGGTTCCAAGAATAAAATCAAATCATAATTATTTAACCCATCTATAGCATCTGATAATGCCTTATTTCTCTCAATTCCGGAATCTTCCAGAAAATTCATAAAAAACTGTGTTATAAGAGCATCTGTATCTATGAACAACACCTTATTACTCTGTTCTATGGCTTTTATTTCATTAAGTTTTTGTTGTAATAGAATTTCGGTAAAATCCTCCGATAGCATCAATGTATCTGTCCCTGACTTCTCCGACAGCGCTCTTCCGGCTTCATCTATGTAATTTGTATTGTAATGGTTTGCCAGATTAATGGTAAGAGTTGATTTTCCTGTACTTTCTCCACCAATTAATAATACTTTTTTAACAAAATACGGTTTCACAATATTAGGCAGCCAGTCCCAGCATTTATATGGATTCTTACGAATCTCTGTTGAGCTTATATCATTACGGTCAAAAATGTGTAATTCACTTTCAGGATAGCATACATTCCAAAAACTATTTTCATCATAGTCACTTCCGCAAAATACCACATCTATCTTGTCCTTGATGTAACTCTTCACATATTCTGCATCTTTTTTCCAACTGTTTACCCCATAATCATCCTTAGTTGCATCATTGTCTTCTATGGTAAATATTTCTACGTTGCCTATATGTTTTGTAACCTGATACAACCACCTGTATCTCACACGCATATCTATTTCATTTCTCTTACAACCAACGCTAAGTACTATATATAGTTTTTCGCACATATTAGCAGCTCTGATAATGCAATCCACATGACCCATGTGTAACGGATTAAAAGAACCACCATACATTCCTATTTTGTATCGCATAGACCTTTTGCCTCCTTGTTCCAGCGGACATACATTATAATTGCATTAATAAGATAGATGCTCCACATTAACATGGTTGATATATTTTCTCCACCTTGTGCAAAATTAACAGCCCACATAACAATGGTAACAGTATTTACAAACATCCACAGTATCCATTGCTCAGTAAGTCGCCACACCGATAAGATTTGTGCCGTAATAGAAATAACCGTACTAATACTGTCTACAAACGGAAGATTTCCTCCTATGAATTTAAGTATAAATCCATACACAACAATGGCTACTGCTGTCAAACCATATATAATGGCGCCCTTCTTTAACGGAAGCTTCTTCTTAATAACCTCGCCGTTTTCATCATTCATATGTTTTTTCCAAACAATCCAGCCGACTATATTCATTGGAAAATAATATAGTGCATTTAACATTACTTCACCATAGTATTTAGCCTCTAAAGAGATAATTACATAAAATACTACATTTACAATGCCGAATATAAATGAAGAACGTTTTCCTTTACCTGTCAGTATAACGCACCATACACCTGTAACTGCTGCCAAAATACTTATAATATTGTCTCCCCAATATATAGACAACCCTAAAATAACTGCTGTTGCAAGAACCAGCCACAATATTTCAAGCATCTTCCAGCCGGTTAACTCGCTTTTTAGAAAACTCTTTAATTTTTCATACATAGTCATTACTCCAATCCAAGCACACTCTTATTCTCATTCACAAATCTTATTATATCTGCATTATCCATTTCTAAGAAAATAGTTTTAACAATAGTTCTGTTCATTTCCAGCAGGTTCTTTAATCCTACGACTATGTACTCTGATTGAGGTATTCTCATTAATGCAGCAATAACCTTTTGTACAAGTATCTCACTTTTCTCATCCAAATCATCTATAGTGGTTATATCTCTTAAGAATGACACCTTCTTGACCAATCCAAAAACAAGTATTGATAATTCCGATGGTTCCTTCGGTGCCGGTTTACTTCCCTTCATAAATTCATCTACACTTGTAAAATAACCATGACGCTTGCAGAATTCAATAAACTGTCTGCCCTCATTACCAACATTACCTATAATCTTGCTTCTTACAATCTTATCATCAATATTGTCATCTATTTTTAATATATCGCTTACCCTTACCCACGAACGAGGTGTAGCAAATATCATATAGTCAGAGCCCGGAGTCTGATTATGAAGAGCTGACGGATTGAAAGACAGATAGTCTATAACAGCCTGATGTACATCATTTTTAAGGGCAAAATCATTTTTCCAACTGTCAAAATCCGGCTGAATATAATGAATTTCAAATCTGTCTGCAAGAGGTCCTGCTAATTGAATGTACACACCATCATCATCCTCCGTATTTCCTAATGCCACAACAAATGTTCCTTCCGGAAGGTGATACTGACCTATACGTCTGTCAAGAATCAACTGATATGCCGCAACCTGAACTCTCTTAGAGCACGAAGTAAGCTCATCCAATAATAAAATAGTGTTCTTACCGTCTCTTTCCTCATCCGGCAAAATTTCCGGAGAAAGCCATACAGTCTTGGTTCTGCTTTCATTAGGATAAATAAGTCCGCCTATTTCTACTTCTGACATCTGTGCAAGTCTTATATCTATAACTTTATATCCGTATTTTTCACCTATCTGTTTGATAATCTGAGATTTACCTACACCCGGTGCTCCAAGTCCAAGTATTGCATGCTTAATATTATGATTAATGTTAAATTCCACACATTCTCCAAAATCCTTTATCGTCATGTTAATTCTCCAATCTTGTGATTTTTCCTATTCTTTTCATATCTTCATTTATCGATATACTGCCACTTAAAACTAATACCGTTTTCTTTTTATACTTAGATAAATACGCATCCGTTTCAAGCTTTCCAAAATATCCGTCTGTTAATATTATCATCACATCCGGTTTTACCTTATTATCACGAATCCAATTATATACACAGTTAATATCTGTACCTCCGGAATGCTTCGGTGTGCATTTTAGTATATCCTTCTCAGTCCTTATTTTTAAATATGTATCTGTTACTTCCGTATCCCAATAACAGATATTGGTTATACAGCCAAATTCTTTTGCAATTCGATATAACTGAGTAAGGAACTGAGACATCTCATCCTTTGATACGGAACCTGATGAATCTACAAATGCCCATATTTCTTCTAATTTATCTTCTGTAGGACCATGTCCCGGTAATATCAGCTCCATATGGATATATTTTCTTTCCGGAGTTGTGTATGAAACATCCTCTCCCACATCCGTTTGAAGCATATCCTTTAAAAGCTTCTGCCATTTTATCTTCTTACTGACGGTGAGTTCATAGACCTGTTCCGGAACAAAATAACTTCCTTCTGTACCCCGTGCTTTTATGGCTGCTTCCTTTATTATTTCTTTTATGAATGTTTCGCCATCTTCATCCAATGTAATTATCAAATCATCACATTTATTAATATCAATCTTAACATCAATATTATACTTATACCGACCCTCAATGATTGCCCGGTATAAATTTATTACAAACTCTGATGCGCCATTATTCTTTTCATATTCCTTAAGTAACTTACTATAAATATTTTCAACTATCTCCGTATCCATTACATAAGAAAATATGCCGTCAGCCGGTCTTTCATATGGTATTTTTATCAACCATTTAAAATAAGATTCCATCCTGTCACACATACAATTAACTACCATGTCACAGGCAATATTCCATATTCTTGGATTCTTACCCTTGCCCCTATAAGGATGCATTAGTATTACATGAAATATCTCATGCATTAATATGTAATTGCGCTGTCCCTCAGTTAATTTTTTGAAAAACGATGGATTATAGTATATATTTTTTCCATCGGTACAGGCTGTAGGAATTTCTTTTTTCTCGTGAAAACCTAATTTTAAAACAATATCTCCATAAAAAGGCAGCTTTCTAAGCAGTCTTATCTTGAAGTTCTTTATTTCCTCTTCAAGCTTCATAAAGCCTCCTAAGTACAATTAAAAAATTATTGTGTCTGAAAAACCAACTTTAAGATGATTATCCGTATCATACACTAAACTTCTGCAATAATCACAACCAAAAGCATTGGTGCTTCGTCCATAAAACTCCACTATTCTTCCATCATCAGAAACATACACTCCATCCCTGCACCTGCAAAAATCATAATCATTAAACCCTCTTGTAAACAATAAAGTTTCATCACCTTCCTTGAGAGCTGTCTCATAGGGAATAGTCTGTGATTTTGCATACTCATTAACAGGTGTACAGCTCATAAATGCTACCTTGGGAACATTTATTTCTATTGCATAATCCAAGAATTTGTGAGCTTCTTTGGGACTGTTAATATAATCCTTTAGTAACATACAGTTCATTACAAATAAGTCCTTATATTTCACAGAATCAACTATCTCCTTCAATTCTTTGGTATCAGGAACAGAATCATTGCCAAATATTTTTTTATTAATATTATCATCATAATGATGTCTGCTTAAATGTATCGTTTCCAGGTACGACAGCTTATCAATCTCATGCATCTTCATGAGTCCCATGCCATTAGTACTTATGGATAATTCTAACTCCAGTCCAAATACATCAAATAATATATTAACAACCTCATTTAACAGCTTTATATCTGTAAATGGTTCTCCGCCTGTTATCTTTACTCCTCTGACAACATTTTCTTCCTTAAGTTTTCTCATTACTAAGGCAAATCTGTCCACATCTATTTTATTGACTTCCTTGGTCCCCTTGGCAATACAAAAGGCACAATTTGCCGGACAGAAAGAAGTAGTCAGTACAGACAACTGTAATTGTGTGTCATCAGGTTTCTCCGGATAGTTCACTCCGTCAGCAGAACATATATATCCTTTAACCTTTACTTCTTTCCCAAGTATATTTATAGTCCTTATTCCATTGTCCTTATTAAAGGATTGACAATAATTTGTATTTTCCATATACCTGTTTTGCCTCCGCTTCATCTGTTACATAAGTATCGTTATGAAATATTGCTACATCCTCTTTCACATATGGTATATTAGGATTTGAGGATAAATATTTACGCACATAAATATAATAATCTTTTCCATTCATAATGACCTTTTGTGAGGTCTGCCAAAAATAAAAACCGCAGTGAATATTGTATGTTATATAGCATTTATTACCTTTGACAATTGTCTCATTATCATCCAGTACAAATATAAGTACCTTCGAAAGATAATTATTTAAATCTACCTCATCTCGGATACACACGTCATTTTTATCTTCAGCTTTAGTAATGATATTGCAGGAAACTTCTCTTTTATCTTGATGGTTAATAAAATTCCGTTCTTCTGAAATATTTGAAACCCCTTCTTTAAATTCCAAACCATAGTATGAAATATTGGAATTAATACATGCCGCCGCATCAACTATAGATTCTTCTGATATCTCGCTATAAAATGTATGATACAGATAATCAATATCCTCAGGGATGTATACTGCCGGCTCATATTTCAAGGATTCTATTAATCCTCTGGGTATATACTTATCAGGCATGCTTCTGGCTAAGTATGTGTTACCCGTTGTCTTTATGCTGCTATTCTTTAGTGAGTTATACTCCGCTATATCAATTTCACATGATTTTATCCTTATAACATCTAATCGATCACATTCATCAAAAGCCCCTTCTCCAACCTCTGTCACCGAATGGTTCATTACAATTTTTCTAAGATTATCATCATTAAAAAAAGCTTTTTCCCTTATAACTTTCACGGTTTCAGGTATAATTACCTCCCGAAGGTTCCCATCATCCATAAAGGCACCTATGCCGATTTGAATAATATTACTATCCGCAAGCCTTGAAGGTATCTCGATTTCTTTTTCTGCTCCCTGATAAGAAACTATAACTCCGTTTGCAGCTAAATATATATCATCTCTATATGTATTCATTTAGCACCTTCCTCTTGCAGCCATTTCAGCTTCTCTTCGCTTTCTGTCTTCCGCCCGCCTCATCGCTATAGCTATATCTTCCTTGGTAAGCGGCATTTCGTTATCCTTTGATTCTTTTGCTACATCCTGAAATTCCGCTGTGTTTTCAATAATATCTTTTATAAGTGTTACTAACTCATCTGCATATTGGCGTTCTATGTTTTCGTAGTCTTTTATTGAAAGAGCCTGCATAATTATTATAACCTTTAATTGCTCCAATGAATGTTTAGCTTTTTCACTTGTCCCATTAGTCAGTATTCTTTTAATAAATATTTCAAGTTCATGCTTGTCTATCATCAGACTATCACCTCTGTTTACGCAATATGTTATCATTATATCACAAAATCCCCCACCGAAACTACAATTCCGGTGAAGGATTTATAACTATTTTATATCTTTTCCACCGCACTCTTAATTCTCTTCGTGGTTGCGGCAACTATAACGCTTATACATATATCTCCCGGTAAAGTAAGTAAAAAACAATGTAAGAACAGTGGCCACACCGCTATCGGTGCCTCGATAACATAATTGGATATTACATAAAAATATATCAATCCTATTCCATACACTACCGAAAGTCCTGCCATATTGGCAGCAAAGCATCTGCCAAAGGAAAGTTTTTTACTTTTTTCAATAATATATCCTGTAAGGAATGCCCCAATTATAAATCCAATCAGGTAACCAAAGCTTGGCTTCATTACATACCATATTCCGCCCCCTTCTGCAAATACCGGCACGCCTATAAGTCCCATAATCACATATACGAGGACTGAAAGAGCTCCTAACCTGCCACCTAAGATAACCGCCGCATACAGCACAAACATAGTCTGCAGAGTTATCGGAAGCATGGGTATGGGAATTCTGATAAAGGCGCCTATTGCCATTAATGCAACGAAAAGGCCGCATAATACTATTTTTTTGGTAGATTTCATATTCTCATATTATCGTAAATTATGCATGCTCTTAACATCCGCTCTGGTAATGTCTTCGTTACCATATCTGGCCTTTTCATACATATTTACGAATTCCTTACTTATTTCAACACCCTCTGACTGCCTCTTGGCTCTGTGTTCATAAGGTGTTTTGGACACAAGGTCATCATTTCTCTTGCCCCTGCCCTTTAATACACTGTTTCTGTAAATTCGTCTGATAGACTTTCTGTTACCAAAATCCACCGCTCTGCGCTTTCTTTCCTTGGCTTCCTTCTTGCGCTTTGCAATATCCTCTTCCTTGCCAAGGTCCGGCATATAGACTATGTTCTTGCGGTGTCTGATAATCAATCTTACGATACTGTCAATTATATATATAAAAATAAGAATCGTAAGCACTATACCTATCACAGTCCACGCAGGGTGATGATCAGTTACCTCAGGCTCGCCAAAGGTTGGCGGCGGTACGTCTCCCGAAGGTGGCGGCATCTCACTTATAGGTTCCCTAAAATCCGTATTAATACCTACTTTATTAAGAATCCCTAGAAATCCGCTCTTAATTTTGTTCATCAAAGCCTTAAGAATATCAAGTCGTCCAAGAAATCCAAGACCCGTACACACAACAGCAATAATAGCTCCGGTAATCAGAGTCATTTTGTTACTGTTGTATCTTACGTCATGAACATCCATCACCGAATACTCGGAAATAATGTCTATGTGCTCTTCGTTTTTAATAATAACGTTCTGGACAAACTGTAATACAAAATATATTACAAACGCAAAGTAAAATATAAGCATATCTGTTTTGCCAATAACAAATGTAACAAAATACAGTAGAATAACTACCGTAAGATGTCCTCCTGTTCCTTTGTCCATAAACTGAAGTCCCGATGTACGGGCAGCAAATGACATAATCACATGAATTATCATAAGAACAAGCATTGGTATAGTCATAGCATCAAAGAAAAACTGTATACTTCCTATAACACCAAGCATTGTAATATGAAATAACACGTTAAGCACTTTTGGTGCTTTTTTTCTAATTATCTGGCACAGGGACCATACAATAAACATAACTATCAGTGGCTCGTATACTGCTTTTCCACCTGTATAGATGGTGTGCAAAGACCAGGCAAATATCCACCAGAAAATAATACTTGTAAGAGGTTTAAAAATACTGGATAGCTTCATCGTCCCACCTCCACATAAGTAACATTAATACTTCTTGAGTGAATATGCCTTTCAGCACTTCCTGATATCGGACACACCCATTCTCCTTCATGTCTTCCTAAGAATTTCTCATAGGCATGAATTAATGCAGGTGACTGATCAACAGAGAGAAGAATACATAACTCATCATCTTTTGCCTGATTCTCCTCGAAGTATTTAGCAAGACTTTCTGTTGGCTCATCTATATCAATTCTTGCCATCTTTCTAAGGCACTGCTCAACATAACCTGCATCCTGCCCCTTATCAAAGAATATCTGTGTTTTTTCAAATATATCCTTTCCATTGGTAATGATTTCAAGGGGTATATGTCTGCGTATGAAGCCTTCCATATAGTTTCTTGTAATACGTATACATTCTTCAATCTGGTCGTACTGCTTCCATATCTGATTGTTAACTATATCAAGAAAAAGCAGAGCATGACGACTTGAGGTATCGTAGTAATTATTAACCTTCAAATCTCCTGTTTTGGCAGATGCACTCCAGTTAATCTTCTTCATCGGCTCCGCACCGGTATAATCTCTGATTCCCTTGAACTCAAATGGGTCCTCATAGATAAATTTATTCTTAATCGCCTCTCCCACCATTCGTGAAAAAGGTGCAAAAAGATCCGTATATCTGCTGTAAGACGGATACACATATATTTCCGATGAGGACGGATATTTTTCTGCATAATTATAATTACAGAACAAATCCCTTGTACTCACTACTGCGTCTCCCATTTTGTAGACGCCTCTCTTATTAAATTTAACCTTTACCTGTCTTTTATAGGATTTACGAGGCTTCAAGGTCATACTGTCACTTCTGTACTGTCTGTCGGAAATACTCACGTTACTTTTATCTATATACTCGATATTTTTATCAAGCTCAAACTTAACATTCACAATAGGAATCATTAATTTCTTGTCATTGATAAATGTCTCCGTAATCGTTCCCGTCTTGCCTTCGTCCACCGCTTCTTCTTCAAAACTGATGTCTACGGACAGACCTTTTGACCATGAATTAGTAAATACTCTCGTAATTATCTGTTCACATATAAAAAGACCTACTAATACAAAAATAACTGTCATTAATTACTCCAATTCTCAGTTGGTACGGTGATTTCTTCAAGTATTGCTGTTATTTTATCTTCATATGCTTTTCTTCCCGCAAAGCCTTCGATAAGTACAAGTCTGTGTGCAAGAACAGGTACTGCAAGATGCTTAATATCTTCAGGAGTAACATATTTTCTGTCCCTTACATAAGCAAGTGCCTGTGCAGCCTTCATAAGTGCAATGGCTCCTCTCGGACTTACACCTGCTGTAATGTCTCCACGATTTCTTGTTGCCTCACATATATTGCTTATATATCTGATTAAATCATTATGTACATATACTTCCATGGCATCTCTATGCATCTGAAGAAGCTCTCCTCTTACACATACAGTTTCGATTTCTGCAAGTACATCTCCACGTAATTTCTGCTTAAGCAGTTCCACTTCCTCATCATGAGTAATTCTTCCAATGGAAAGTCTCATAAGAAATCTGTCAAGCTGGGCTTCCGGCAGTGGGAATGTTCCTGATGTCTCTATCGGATTCTGTGTGGCAATTACGAAAAATGGTTTGTCAATTACTCTGGTCTCTCTATCAATTGTAACCTGCTTTTCTTCCATACATTCAAGAAGACTTGACTGAGTTCTTGGTGTTGCTCTGTTAATTTCATCTGCAAGCAAAATATTACAAAATACAGGACCCTTATAGAACTGGAATTAAGTCGGAGGCCAAGCGGTCTTAGGAAGACAATCAACTGCCTCAACTCCTTGGCTCACAGAACGACATGGCTACGATCCGACTTTACATTCAAGAAGACTTGACTGAGTTCTTGGTGTTGCTCTGTTAATTTCATCTGCAAGCAAAATATTACAAAATACAGGACCCTTATAGAACTG
>JAZQKW010000001.1:0-6212 GCA_045542375.1 Butyrivibrio sp. | reverse complement strand
TGTGCAATATTCCCCACTGCTGCCTCCCGTAGGAGTTTGGGCCGTGTCTCAGTCCCAATGTGGCCGGTCACCCTCTCAGGTCGGCTACTGATCGTCGCCTTGGTAGGCCGTTACCCCACCAACTAGCTAATCAGACGCGGGTCCATCTTACACCGATAAATCTTTGACAGTTGTACCATGCGGTACTGCTGTTTTATGCGGTATTAGCAGTCATTTCTAACTGTTATCCCCCTGTGTAAGGCAGGTTACCCACGCGTTACTCACCCGTCCGCCACTCAGTCACTCCAAAAAGTAAACTTCTCAAAGTGCTTCGTTCGACTTGCATGTGTTAAGCACGCCGCCAGCGTTCATCCTGAGCCAGGATCAAACTCTCATATAAAAGTTTGCGACTCAGATGAGCTAGCTTATTACTAAGTTCATCCGTCTACGTTGTGTACAATCTTTCGAATGTACTGAATGTTTAAATTGAAAATTTTGAAATTTTCAGGGTTGTTTCACTGTTCAATTATCAAGTTACTTGTCTGCCCGTAAGCTCTTGTCTCACGCGACAGCTCATTCAATATATCATATCAAATTTACTATGTCAACAACTTTTTTTAAAAAATTTAAAATTGTTGAAGAAATTTGAAACGGAGAAAGAGGGATTCGAACCCTCGCGCCGCGTTAACGACCTACACCCTTAGCAGGGGCGCCTCTTCGGCCTCTTGAGTATTTCTCCGAATTTAATAACGATATTAAATTAACGCCTCAAATGTGACGCAAAAGTTATTATACTAAATCATACCTGTATTGTCAATTAGTTTTTCTATATTTTTTGCGAAGTTTCATATAAGTTGTTTCCGATACTGTCTACCACAACAACAACCGGGAAATTCTCCACTTCAAGTTTCCTTATGGCTTCTGTTCCTAAATCATCATATGCAACAACTTCTGATTTGGTGATTCTCTGGGCTAGTAATGCTCCGGCTCCTCCAACGGCAGCAAAGTATACTGCGCCATTTCTTACTATAGCATCAAGAACCGGCTGCTGTCTTTTTCCTTTACCTATCATTCCAATAAGTCCCATATCCAAAAGTCTTGGTGCATACTTATCCATTCTTGTGGAAGTTGTTGGTCCTGCTGAGCCTATTGGTCTTCCTTCTCTTGCAGGTGAAGGTCCCATATAATAAATAATATTATTTTCCATATTTATAGGAAGATTCTCTCCATTATTAAGAGCTTCATCCATTCTTTTGTGTGCTGCATCCCTTGCTGTGTATATAGTTCCGGTAATGTATACATAATCTCCGGCACGAAGGGAAGCTGCAGTTTCTCTATCCATTGGTGCTGTTATATATCTGTCCATTTTTGACCTCTTTCTTCTATATTAATCTGTGAGAATGTCTGTTTACATGACAGCATATGTTGACTGCAACAGGAAGTCCTGCTATATGCGTAGGGTAGGTTTCGATGTTTACGGCAAAAGCAGTTGCCCTTCCACCAAGTCCACCGGGACCAATGCCTGTTTCATTAATTTTTGTAAGCATCTCCTCTTCAAGCTCTTTAATATAAGGTATATGTGAACCTGTTTCTATGTTTCTTGTTAGTGCTTTTTTTGCAAGAAGGGCACATTTTTCAAATGTCCCGCCAATACCTACTCCAACAACCATAGGTGGACATGCGTTAGGTCCTGCATCCTTGACTGCTGTTATTATGGCATTTTTTACCCCTTCTATTCCGTCAGCCGGCTTTAACATAAAAACACGGCTCATGTTTTCACTGCCAAATCCTTTTGGCGCAACGGTTATTTCTACTTTATCACCCGGCACAATAGAATAATGTATTACGGCAGGTGTATTATCCCCTGTGTTGTCACGGTAAATCGGATCCTTTACAACCGACTTTCTAAGATAGCCTTCTACATATCCCTGTTTTACACCTTCATTAATCGCATCTTCTATATTTCCACCGGTAAAATGTACTTCCTGTCCTATATTTATAAAGATAACCGCCATTCCTGTATCCTGACAGATAGGAATCATTTCTTTTCCGGCTATTTCAAGATTTTCCTGTAGCTGACTGAGTATCTGTTTTCCAAGTATGCCATCTTCTGATGATGCCGCGTTGTCCAAAGCATTTTTCATATCAGGTGATAAAAAATGAGTGGCTTCTATACACATTTCTTTTATTGCAGAGGTGATTTCTTTAACATCTATTTCTCTCATGGTTCTCCTTTTTAGACAAAAAAAGGGACCGGCTTAATCCGGTCCGCCTTTTATTATTAGTTATTCTGCAGTTGTTTCTTCTGTATCTGCGGTTTCATCACTCTGTTCTTCTTCTGTATCAGGAATTTCTTCTTCTCTTACTTTTGCTACCTTTGCAACAATAACACCTTCATCAAGGTTAATAAGTTTAACTCCTGAGGTTATTCTTCCAAGCATTGAAATACCGCTTACTTCCATTCTAATAATAATACCTTCTGTTGTGATAAGCATAATTTCTCTTGTATTACTTACAGCCTTTACGCCTATTACATTTCCGGATTTTTCATTTATCTTATAACACTTAACACCTTTTCCGCCTCTATTCTGAATATTGAACTCATTAATGAGAGTTCTCTTACCAAGTCCGTTTTCAGAAACAAAGAGTAATGCTTCTCCCTGAGTATTAAGCTGCATACCAATTACTTCATCACCTTCCATAAGATTCATTCCAATAACACCCATTGAACTTCTGCCTGTAGGTCTTACATCAGTTTCTTTGAATCTTATGCAATATCCGTATTTGGTTGCAAGGAATATTTCTTTTGACAAATCAGTTGCTTTTACTTCAATCAACTCATCATTATCTCTTAAAGTAATTGCCTGAATACCTGTCTTACGGATATTAGCATATTCTTTGCAATGTGTCTTCTTAACAATACCATTCTTGGTTGCCATAAAGAGATACTCATCTTCTTTAATTCCGTTAACAGGAACTATCGCCGATATTTTTTCCTCAGGCTGCAGTTCAAGAAGATTAACTATTGCTGTACCTCTTGCTGTTCTTCCTGCTTCAGGTATTTCATATGCTTTTAACTTATATACTCTTCCTTTGTTAGTGAACAAAAGAATGAGATTATGTGTTGTTGTCATAAGAATATCTTCAATGTAATCATCCTCTATCGTCTGCATTCCCTTAATTCCTTTTCCACCACGGTTCTGGCTTCTGAAATTATCAGGTGTCATTCTCTTGATATAACCTAAATTGGTCATAGTGATGACTGTGCTTACATTAGGAATCATATCTTCCATTGAAATGTCATATTCATCATATCCGATTGAAGTTCTTCTGTCGTCACCGTATTTATCACAGATAACAGATAATTCTTCTCTGATTACCATTAAAAGTCTGTTCTCATCTGCAAGAATAGCCTTTAATTCTTCAATCTTAATCATAAGCTCATTATACTCTGACTCTAACTTTTCTCTTTCGAGACCTGTAAGAGCCTTAAGACGCATATCTACAATTGCCTGAGCCTGTGCTTCTGATAAACCAAATCTCTCAATTAATTTCTGCTTTGCAAGGGCTACATTTTCTGATGCTTTGATAATTGCAATGATTTCATCAATATTATCAAGAGCAATGAGCAATCCTTCCAAAATATGAGCTCTTTCCTGAGCTTTATTGAGTTCGTATTTTGTCCTTCTTGTAACAACTTCCTTCTGATGAAGAAGATAGTAGTTAAGCATTTCATAAAGATTAAGTACTCGTGGCTCATTATTAACAAGGGCGAGCATATTAACTCCAAATGTATTCTGAAGCTGAGTATGCTTATATAACTGGTTAAGAATGATATTGGCATTGGCATCTCTTCTAAGTTCAATACTTACTCTTATACCCTGCATGTTAGACTGGTCTGTTATACCTGTGATACCATCTATTTTCTTATCTTTAACAAGTTCAGCAATCTTCTGAATGAGGAGTGCTTTGTTAACCATATATGGTAACTCAGTTATAATTATTTCTGTCTTTCCATTAGGAAGAGTATTAATCTCAGAAACAGCTCTGACTCTTATCTTACCACGTCCTGTACGGTATGCTTCTTCTATTCCGGCTCTGCCAAGAATGGTTGCACCCGTTGGGAAATCAGGTCCTTTGATGATGTCCATAAGTTCATCAATTTCTGTATCTCTGTTATCAATTACTTTGTTATCAATAATCTTAATTACAGCATTAATAACCTCCCTAAGATTGTGAGGAGGTATATTGGTTGCCATACCTACGGCAATACCTGATGTTCCGTTAACCATAAGGTTAGGATATCTTGAAGGAAGAACTACTGGCTCTTCTTCTGTTTCATCAAAGTTAGGTATGAAATCTACTGTGTCTTTATTGATATCCGAAAGCATTTCCATAGAAAGCTTACTAAGTCTTGCTTCTGTGTATCGCATAGCAGCAGCTCCGTCTCCATCAATAGAGCCGAAGTTACCATGACCGTCAACAAGCGGATATCTTGTATTGAAATCCTGAGCTAATTTTACAAGTGCTTCATAAATTGATGAATCACCATGTGGATGATATTTACCCATGGTATCACCAACAATACGGGCACATTTTCTATGTGGCTTATCAGGACCGTTATTTAACTCGATCATAGAAAAAAGAATTCTTCTCTGAACAGGCTTTAAACCGTCTCTTACATCAGGAAGTGCTCTTGCGGCAATTACGCTCATGGCATAATCGATATAAGAATCTTCCATTGTCTTCTTTAAATCTACATCATGAACTTTATCAAAGATATGTTCATCCATATATCTGTCTCCTTTTTATAACATCCGTTAAATATCAAGATTTTTAACAAATTTAGCATTATTTTCAATGAATTCTCTTCTTGGTTCAACTTTATCACCCATAAGTGTTGAGAAAGTTAAATCAATTTCTGAAGATATTTCTTCATCGAAAAATACTTTCTTAAGAATTCTCTTTTCAGGATCCATAGTCGTCTCCCATAACTGTGAGGCATCCATTTCTCCAAGACCTTTGTATCGCTGGATTTTGTTATTCTGATCTCTTCCAACTTCGTTAATAATCTTTGCTAATTCATCATCGCTGTATGCATACCAGACTTTTTTATTCTTCTCAAGCTTATAAAGTGGTGGCTGTGCAAGATATACATGACCCTTCTTAATAAGCTCCGGCATAAATCTGTAGAAGAATGTTAATAACAATGTACTGATATGTGCACCATCTACGTCCGCATCAGTCATGATAATGATTTTGTTATATCTGAGCTTTGAAATATCAAAATCTTCATGAATTCCTGTTCCGAACGCTGTAATCATAGTTCTGATTTCTGCATTCTCAAGAATCTTATCAAGTCTAGCTTTCTCAACATTAATAATCTTACCTCTTAATGGAAGAATAGCCTGAGTCTCTCTCTTTCTTGCACTCTTAGCAGAACCACCCGCCGAATCTCCCTCGACTATGAAAATTTCACAGTTCTCAGGGTTCTTGTCCGAACAATCTGCAAGTTTACCAGGAAGATTAAAGCCATCAAGAGCTGTCTTTCTTCTGGTTAAATCTCTTGCTTTTCTTGCTGCTTCTCTTGCTCTCTGTGCAAGAATGGATTTTTCACAAATAGTCTTAGCGATTGATGGATTCTGCTCAAGGAAATATGTTAACTGTTCAGTTACTATTCCTTCAACTGCTCCTCTTGCCTCACTATTACCTAATTTCTGTTTGGTCTGTCCTTCAAACTGAGGATCAGTAATTTTGATACTGATAATAGCGGTAAGACCTTCTCTAATATCTTCTCCTGAAAGACTCTGATCCTTTTCTTTGAGAATCTTGTTATTTCTGGCATAATCGTTAAATGTCTTAGTAACCGCATTTCTGAAACCGGTTACATGGGTTCCGCCTTCCGGCGTTGTAATATTATTTACGAAACCATATACATTATCTGAATATCCGTCATTGTGCTGGAAAGCTACTTCTACATATACATCATTCTTAGTTCCTTCACAATATACAATATTGTTGTAAAGTGCGTTGTTTCCCTTGTTAAGGTAAGTAACGTATTCTTTAATACCACCTTCATAATGGAAAGTCTTTTCTTTCTTATCTTCTCTGTCATCAATAAGAGTTATCTTAAGATTCTTAGTTAAGAAAGCCATTTCTCTAAGACGCTGCTTTAAAACATTATAGTCATAAACAGTTTCTTCAAAAATTTCTTTATCCGGAAGGAATGTTAC